>NZ_JBSFTY010000147.1:0-13486 GCF_053591515.1 Streptomyces sp. NPDC003011 | reverse complement strand
GGAGGGTCGTCCGCGTACCGGGTGTACGTGGACGATCCCGACAACGCGGCGAGGTGCCGTGCCAGGCGTCGCGAGCCAGACGGGACTTTCGAAACCCGCCCTAGGCCGCCCCGGGAATGGTCGGAAGCACCCCTGGGGACCGGGTAGTATTTTCTCTGTCGTCGACCGCCGGAGGCGGACGGCGGGAGTCATGCGCCGCTAGCTCAGTTGGTTAGAGCAGCTGACTCTTAATCAGCGGGTCCGGGGTTCGAGTCCCTGGCGGCGCACAGACGAAGGGCCCCTCGCGACAGCGAGGGGCCCTTCGCGCGTGGGCCTCCGGCCGCGCTTCCATGGATCCCCCGGATGTCCCTGCGCCGTCACGCTCGGCGGCGTGCGGGGAACCTACCCGCGGGGGCGGCCGCACTGTCTCAAGCGGGGCTCAGAGGTCACGTCGGACGACGTCCGGGACCCGCGTGCGCCGGAACCGAGCCTCCCGGCGCACGCGGTCCTGCCCGGCCGGTTCAGAACGTGACGTCCGAGCAGGCGTAGAACGCGTTGGCCGTGTCCGCGACCGTCCACACCGCGACGATCACATGGCGGCCGCTCAGCCCCGACGGCAGGGTGCCGCTGTGGGAGAGCGTGGACGGGGGCCGCTGGCCGCCGTAGGGGACGGTCAGGAACGGGGTGAGGTTGAGGTCGGAGCGGGCCAGGTTGTGGTTCTGGTTCCAGCCCTGCTTGGTGACGTAGTACGTGAAGTCGCTCGTGGCGTGCATGGCGGTGAACTGCCAGCGGAACGTGTAGCTCTGGCCGCCGGTCACCTTGGTGGCGGGCCAGGCCCCGCCCGAGGGGGTTTTCGGGCTGTCGAGCTGGGCGAAGGGCGTGTTCCCGCCGGAACATATCCGGCCGTCGGCCGGCCCGGCCCCGGGGAAGCCCTTGGGGCCCTCGACGCTCTGCGGCTCCCACTGGATGTTGCCGCAGTTGGTCACGGTGCCGTTCTGGCAGAGCTTCTGACGGCTGACGGGGAGGTCGGTGTAGCCGTGGCCGCTCGCGCCCTGGGACGAGAGCACCAGCGCTCCGGTCGTCGCGAGGCCGAGCGCGGCGGCGTACCACTTGGTCTTTTTGCGCATGCTGCCGCTCCTGGAGAACGTGGGGGAGTTTCAGTGAGCCGTGCAGGTAGGTCTAGACCAAGTTCAGGTTAGGACCGCTAGTTGAACATGTCCATACCAATCGCCGAAGTCGGTGGCCGGACCTGGCTCACCGCCCCGCCTCTCCCCTCCCCGCGCAGAACGCCACCGTCAAGTCCTTGACCAGTGCCTTGCGTTCGTAGTCGTCCAGCTCCACCAGCCCCCGCATGGTCAGCCGGGTCACCGTGTCCTCCACCGAGTCCACGACCGACGTGAGCACGCTCGCCCGGTGCTGGGCGTCCAGCGCGGCGATCCGGCGGCGGTGCATCGCGGCGGCGACCTCCGGGGCGTACTCCACCCGCAGTGGCTGCACCGCGAACACCTCCAGGCCGACCGGCGCGGCGTCCGCCGCCACCAGCCGGGTCAGCCGCTCCCCGGACGCGTCGCCGGAACCCCGCCCGGACCCGGGCGTCTCCACCGGCACCCGGGCCAGCGCCGCCTCCACGCACGCCCGCAGATACGTCTCGTGGTCCTCGACGCCCAGGGTGGCCCGCGCGGTGTCCCGCACCCGCCACACCACCAGCGCCACGACCCGCAGCGCTACCCCGCTCGCGTCGGCCGCGGGCATCGCCTCGCTGCGCCAGTGCCGCAGCCGTACGTCCACCCGGCGGCGCAGCACCAGCGGATTGACCCACATCAGGCCGGTGCGCCGGACCGTGCCCCGGTAGCGGCCGAACAGGGCGAGCACCCAGGCCCGCCCGGTCCGGCCCCGGGCCAGCCCGCCGAAGCCGAACAGCCCGAGGGCGCCCGCTCCGGCGTACGCCGCCCACTGCGCGGGCCCCAGGCCCGCCCCGGCGTACGGCGGCAGCCCGAGCGCCTGCACCGCGAGCGGCGGCAGCACGCCCGCCCACCACGAGGTGGCCACGCCCCCGGCCAGCCCGCAGACACCGGCGAACACGCCCACCGCACCCGGCAGCACCCGCGCGGGCCGCTCCACCAGCGCGGGGTCGACCTGGGGCACCGGGCTCGGTCTCGCGGGCACCGGGCGCCGGAAGCGGGGCTGCTCCCCCGTGCCGTGCCGGCGTGAGACCACGGCCGGCCTCAGCGGCACCGACACCGGGTCGGGGTCGTCACGGAACAGCAGATGGACGGGGATCTCGGTGGTCGACTCGTTCTGGATGAGCCGAGCGGGCCGGGACGGCCCCTCGGACTCGGGGGTATGGGATGTGGTCGTACTCATGCGTGCCTCCAGCCTCCGCGCCAGATGCGTCACAACAGGTGGTCAGGAAAAGAGCCGCCGCCAGGTCTCCGGGCCCGGGTAGCCGTCCGCCGCGCCGCCCCGCCAGCCCTGGGCGCGCTGGAACGCCTCGACGCCTCGCCGGTCCGCCTCGCCCCAGCGCGGTCCCGGCCCGGTCGTGTAGTGCCTGCCGAACCCTTTCTTCAGAAGCTGCTTCCCGAGCTGGGTGACGTACGCGTTGTGCGCGCCCGGCCGGAACAGGGCCCGCCCCGGATAGCCGGGCACCCCGTGGGATCCGGGAGCCGGGGGCCCGGCCGCCCCGGCGGTGACGTCCCGGCCCCGGCCCGTCACCAGCAGCTCCCACGTCAGCGGGCCCGGCAGCCCGTCGGCGTCCTGGCCGCGCCAGCCCTGGGCCTGCTGGAACGCCCGGGTCGCCCTGCGGTCCGCGTCCGACCAGCGGGGGCCGGGCCCCGAGGCGTAGTGGCGTCCGGCGCCGCGCTCGACGAGCATCCGGCCGAGCCGGGTGACGTACGCGTTGTCGGCGCCGGGACCGAAGGAGGCCCGGCCCGGGTAGGGCGTCCCGGCGGGCACGCCCGGTTTCGCGGTGTCCGGTTCCGCGCCGGCCGTGCCGCCCGCGAGCCCCTTGTAGCGGTAGGCGAGATAGCGGTCGGAATTGCTCCAGTAGGCGTACGGGGTGGCCTGACTGCGGGTGTGCGGGCGGGTCTGCTCGTAGGCGGTGTAGTAGGTGTGCGTGTAGTCCGTCCAGCCTCCGAAGATCACGACGTGGGACCCCTTCTCGGGGTCGGACGGGTTGTGGAAGAGCAGGATGTCTCCGGGCTGGAGGTCGTCCTTGGTGATCCGCACCCCGTACTGGCCGAGACTGCCCGTCCACTCGTTGCCCGGCAGGTTCCAGGCCATCGACACGAAGCCCGAGCAGTCCTGCCGGTACCCGTCGCTCCAGTACGCGGACATGCTGTACGGCACCTTGGCGGCGATCCATGTCTTGGCCCGCTTGATGATGTCCGCGCGGGTGATCGCGGACACCGTGCCCGGGGCGGCCGGCGCACCGCTGGGACCGTGCAGCGGGGCCTTGCCGCCCTGGGGGGTGTCGGGCTCCTCACCTGCGGGAACGCCCGGACGGGCAGGGGCGTGGGGGGCGGCGAGAGCGGAGGCCGGGTGGCCGCTGACGAGCGCCGTGGAGGCCGCGGCGGCGACGATCACGGCCCGGTGGGCGGCCGGGTGGCGGCCGGCGCGGGCCGCCGGGGAATGCGGCAGGACGCGCCGCCAGTGGACGCATCCGGGGCAGTCGCAGTCGCTCGCGGGATCGAATTCCTCGAAGACCGGAGCCGCCATGCGATTCCCCTCACACCTCAGGTGGAAATGTCCGCGCCTGTGCACGTTCGCCAGTTTCTCAACTGTCGCCCCGACGCGCATGTTGACGGTCCGAATGATGTACGGCGCCCTGCCGGGGCCCGGCAGGGCGGTCCGGAGCACTCCGCGATGTCCGGTAAAGTCGTGCAGGTCAGCGCGCGCCGCTAGCTCAGTTGGTTAGAGCAGCTGACTCTTAATCAGCGGGTCCGGGGTTCGAGTCCCTGGCGGCGCACGATGGTGAGAAGCCCCTCGCACAAGCGGGGGGCTTCCGCGTGCCCCGGAAGGACAGCTCCCCCGATTGGCCGGATACCCTCTCGCCATGGCGACGCACGACGGTCCGTTGAACTGGACGCGCGCGCCGGCCGTATGGAACGGAAGGCCGCCGAGGAAGCCGGCCCCGCCGAGACCGCCCGCGTGTTCCACGCCACGCCCCACCGGAGGTGAGGCGACGAGGAAACACGTGGACGGCATCCGCACCCTCCTGTCCACAACGGCTCCACACGGTCCCCACAGGGGCCACAATGAACGCGTATGACCGGTAAACACCGCGTTTCGCATCTTGCGATCATGATGAACACCGTAGAACCCTGGTTCCTTCAAGATGCTGCGGTTTCGCGGCAGTTGGGGGGCAAGGAGCCGGTTGCCGGTGTTGCGGGGAAAGGGACCCCGTTCATGGAGTGGTGCCGAGGGGGGCATCATGCAACCGGAAGGTCGCAGTTCTGTGTCCATAGATGTGGACGATGTGGTGACTGTGGCCCACCGCTGATACGACTGTGGAGGGTCGAGGGGGACCCGAGCAGTGGTAAGGAAACGACACCACGCGGAGACACGCGTGTGGGGGGATGACTCATGACGTCGACGCCGACGGGCGCCCGGCAGAACTACGACCCGTCCCAGACCACCCAGCTCAGGGTGCCATCACATCGGACCGGTGCGTTCCGCCGGATAAAGAAGACGCTGCCGAAGTACGACTACGAGCACTACAGCCGACTGGCAGGTCCCCTCACCCAGCCCGACCCGACCAAGCCGTACAGAGTGCAGTACCGCTCCCTGATCTCGCAGGAGCCGCACCGCATCCGGGTCGCGCTGATGCTGGCCGCCGCACCGCTGCTGTCGCTGGTGCTGCTGGTCTGGCTGCTGCAGCCCGCGCACTGGACCGTGCGCGACTATCCGGCCTTCGCCTGGCTGCCGGCGCTCGACGTCGTGATGCTCGTCTCGATCGGTCTGATCGAGTTCTTCCGCTGCATGAACGTGCTGTCGAACGCGCACGCGACCCTGGTCGCCCGCGACCCGATCCCGGTGGTCCCCGAGACCGGTACCAGAGTGGCCTTCCTCACCTCCTTCGTGCCCGGCAAGGAGCCGCTGGAGATGGTGACGAAGACCCTGGAAGCCGCGGTGAGGATCCGCCACCGCGGCCTCATGCACGTCTGGCTCCTCGACGAGGGCGACGACCCCGAGGTGAAGGCCGTGTGCGAGCGCCTCGGCGTGCACCACTTCTCCCGCAAGGGCATCGCGAAGTGGAACCAGGCCTCGGGCCCGCACCGCGCCAAGACCAAGCACGGCAACTACAACGCCTGGCTGGACGCGCACGGCGACACCTACGACTTCTTCGCCTCCGTGGACACCGACCACGTGCCGCTGCCGAACTACCTGGAGCGGATGCTCGGCTTCTTCCGCGACCCGAACATCGGCTTCGTCATCGGCCCGCAGGTCTACGGCAACTACGACAACTTCGTCACCAAGGCCGCCGAGTCGCAGCAGTTCCTCTTCCACGCGCTGATCCAGCGTGCCGGCAACCGCTACGGCTCGCCGATGTTCGTGGGCACGTCGAACGCCGTACGCATCAGTGCGCTGAAGCAGATCGGCGGCCTGTACGACTCGATCACCGAGGACATGGCGACCGGCTTCGAGATCCACCGCCACAAGAACCCGGCGACGGGCAAGAAGTGGCGCTCGGTCTACACCCCGGACGTCCTCGCGGTCGGTGAGGGTCCCAGCGCCTGGACGGACTTCTTCACCCAGCAGATGCGCTGGTCGCGCGGTACGTACGAGACGATCCTCAAGCAGTACTGGAAGGGCTGGTACTCGCTGCCGCCGAGCAAGCTCTTCAACTACACGATGATGATCATCTTCTACCCGATGTCCGCCCTCAACTGGATCCTCGCCGCGGTGAGCTGCGCGCTCTTCCTGGGCCTGGGCGCCTCCGGTGTGAACATCGACCCGACCGTGTGGCTGATGCTCTACGGCAACGCCTCCGCGCTGCAGATCGGCCTGTACATCTGGAACCGCCGGCACAACGTCTCCCCGCACGAGCCGGAGGGGTCCGGCGGTGTGGCCGGCATGGTCATGTCCGCGCTGTCCGCGCCGCTCTACGCGAAGGCGCTGATCGACTCCGTGCTCCGTCGCAAGAGCAAGTTCGTGGTCACGCCCAAGGGCGACTCGGCGAGCCCGGACCGGTGGTTCGGGACCTTCCGGTACCACTGGTACTTCATCCTGCTCTTCGGCGCGTCGATCGTCGCCGGTTTCGTCTTCGGGCACGCGCACCCCGCGATGATCATCTGGGCGATGTTCGCCACGCTGATCACCGCGACGCCGATCTTCGCCTGGCGCCACATGCTGCGCCAGGCGAAGAAGAAGCCGGACGTGCCCGAGCAGGAGCCGCGGGACGCGGTTCCCGTCGCCCCGCCCGCGGCCCCCGTGGGGGCCTACGAGCCGCAGGCGCTGCCCGTGCAGCGCACGGCGGCCCAGCACGCCCCGCAGCACAAGCCCAGCTGGGCCGCTGCGAACGAGGGCTCGAACGGAACGGGTGACCAGACCATGCAGATCGCCCTTGGTGGACTTGGGGGACGTAAGGAATGAACGACCGTGCAGGCCGCCGCCGCGCCCGTCGACTCGCGATAGGCACGGCGGTGGTGCTCGCGCTGGCCGGCATGAACGGGCCGTGGCTCTACCGCTTCGGCACCGAGAAATACCACCAGTACCAGATCAACAAGCCCGAGTACAAAGCCGCGAACGGCAAGTGGGACATCATCGAGTTCCCGGAGGAGTACCGGCAGAACACCATCCACGCGGCGCTGCTGCGCACCGGGAAGGTGCTGCTCGTCGCCGGCTCGGGCAACAACCAGGAGAACTTCGACGACAAGAAGTTCGACACCCGGATCTGGGACCCGGTCAAGGGCACCATCAAGAAGGTCCCCACGCCCAAGGACCTGTTCTGCACCGGCCACACCCAGCTCGCCAACGGCAACCTGCTGATCGCGGGCGGCACCAAGCGGTACGAGAAGCTGAAGGGTGACGTCACCAAGGCCGGCGGCCTGATGATCGTGCACAACGAGAACCCGGACAAGCCGATCACCCTGCCTGCGGGCACGAGGTTCACGGGCAAGGAGAACGGCAGGACCTTCGTGTCGAAGGACCCGGTCGTCGTCGAGCGGGCGACCAAGAAGTTCGACAAGAACACCGGCGAGTTCCTCGGCAACACCCCGGGTCTCGGCCGTATCTACGTCGAGGCGCAGAAGAGCGGCGCCAAGTACGAGACGGGTACGCAGGACAACTACAAGGTGCTGGGCCTGTCCGGCGCCGACGCGAAGAACACGTACGGCATCGCGCAGAAGCTCGCCCTCGACAAGAAGGACTTCCAGGGCATCCGGGACGCCTTCGAGTTCGACCCGGTCGCCGAGAAGTACATCAAGGTCGACCCGATGAAGGAGGCCCGCTGGTATCCGACGCTCACCACCCTGAGCGACGGGAAGATCCTCAGCGTCTCCGGCCTCGACGACATCGGCCAGCTGGTCCCGGGCAAGAACGAGGTCTTCGACCCGAAGACCAAGAAGTGGACCTACCTGCCGAAGACCATGCAGTTCCCGACGTACCCGGCGCTGTTCCTGATGCAGACCGGCAAGGTCTTCTACTCGGGTTCCAACGCGGGCTACGGTCCCGACGACGTGGGCCGTGACCCGGGCGTCTGGGACGTGGACACCAACAAGTTCACCAAGGTGCCCGGCCTGAGCGATCCCAAGCTGCTGGAGACGTCCGCAACCGTGCTGCTGCCGCCGGCGCAGGACGAGAAGTACATGGTGATCGGCGGCGGCGGGGTCGGCGAGTCCAAGCTGTCCAGCAACAAGACGCGGATCATCGACCTGAAGGCCGGCGACCCGGAGTTCGTGGACGGGCCGTCGCTGGAGAAGGGCACGCGCTATCCGCAGGCGTCCGTGCTGCCGGACGACACCGTGCTGGTGTCGGGCGGCTCTGAGGACTACCGCGGACGCGGGGACTCGAACATCCTGCAGGCCCGGATGTACCACCCGGACACCAACACGTTCGACGAGGTCGCCGATCCGCTGGTGGGCCGGAACTACCACTCCGGGTCGCTGCTGCTGCCGGACGGGCGGGTGATGTTCTTCGGGTCGGACTCGTTGTACGGGGACAAGGCGAACACGAAGCCGGGCACGTTCGAGCAGCGGATCGAGATCTACACGCCGCCGTACCTGTACCAGGGCGCGCGGCCGTCGCTGTCCGGCGGTCCGCAGACCATCGAGCGCGGGGAGTCGGGGACGTTCACCTCGCAGCACGCGTCGTCGGTCAAGAAGGTCCGGCTGATCCGGCCGAGCGCGTCCACGCATGTGACGGATGTGGACCAGCGGTCCATCGCGCTGGACTTCAAGGCGTCGGGCGACAAGATCACGGTGACCGTCCCGAAGAACAGGAACCTGGTCCAGTCGGGGTGGTACATGCTGTTCGTCGACGACGACCAGGGGACGCCGTCGAAGGCGCAGTGGGTGAAGGTGCCGTAGCGGCACCGCACCGGGGGCGCCCTCCGTCACGGAGGGCGCCCCCGGTCACGTACCGGACACCACGCGGAACTACGGGGACGCCTTGGCCAACTTCAGTGCGTAGTCCGTCCACCACTCGCCCGCCTTCGGGCCGCCCTTGCACTCGCCGTCCGACTCTCCCGGCCGTTTGACCCAGACGTAGGCGTCGACCAACGGGTCCGCCGTCTTGGTGGTCGGGGTCTCGCCCAGGGCCCGGCCCGGCGGGTTGCACCAGCGCTCGTCCGGGTTGCCGCCCTCGTACGGGCCGTTGCCGTTGCGGCTGGTGTCGATGACGAAGGGCTTGCCGCCGACCTTGGACGAGAGCTGCTTGCCGTAGGCGATGGAGTCCTCGGTCGAGTAGAAGTTGGAGACGTTGACCGAGAAGCCGTCGGCCTGGTCGATGCCCGCGCGTTGCAGCGGTCCGAAGATCTGGTCGGGGTTGCCCCAGCCGGCGTTGCCCGCGTCGAGGTACACCTTGGTGTTCTTCAGGGCCGCGAGCTTGCCCACGGCCTCCTTGAGGAGGGCGTACCGCTCCTCGTGGAACTCCTCGCCCGTGCAGCCGTCGACGAGGTGCAGCACGGCGTCCGGTTCCAGGATCACCGTCGCGGACCGGTCGCCGATGCCCTTGGCCACGCCGTCGATCCAGGCCCGGTAGGCGTTGCCGTCGGCGGCGCCGCCCTGCGAGTACTGGCCGCAGTCGCGGTGCGGGATGTTGTAGAGGACCAGCAGGGCCGTGCGGTCGGCCTTCGTCGCGGCCTCGGTGAAGCCGCGCGCCTCCTGCTCCGGCTCGTCCACGCCGATCCACTCGCCGGTCGGCTGCTCGGCGATCTTGCGGATCTGTTCCGCCTCCGCCTTCTTGCCGGCCTTCTCGTAGGCGGCCGCCTGCTGGGCCGCGTTGCCGTCCGGGTTCACCCAGAACGGATCGGTCGCCTTGGGCTGCTGGGTGATCCCGGTGCCGGCCTCGCCGTCCTCGTCCCCCCCGCCGTCCGATGAGGAACACCCCGCGATCAGCAGCGCCGCCCCCAGCACCGCCGCGGAAAACCGTGTTCCGGCCCCCCTGCTGACGTACATCCAACTCCCCCTTGGGTGCACCGTTCCAAGTCTCAATCCTGACACACCCGTCGCGTCTCCCATGAGGTCGTCCACGCCTTGTCCGGAAGCGGTTGCGGCCCCGACGGTCGGGGTACGCGCGCGCCTGTACGGGGGCGTACGTCAGCGGAAGGGGAGTGCTCGGCGAGTGCTCGGGCCTGCGGTACACCGGTGTCGATCCGGGTGGCCCACGCCGACGCCCGCCGGGCCCCGCTGCACCTTGTGGAGGACGCACAGCGACCGCTTCGGGACGTCACGTCACGCGCCCTCTAGGCCCCGGCGGACATCCGTTCTAGAGTCTTCATTACGGCCCCAGCCCCTGGCCAACGTTTCACCACCGTGGTTTTCGCAGCCTCCCGTGCCGGCGCCGGGTTACTCCCGCAGCCCGTGCGCGCGCGGTTGAGGACCAGCCCGGTCGGCGGCTTCGGGGGGAGCGGGCCGCCGACCGGGCCAGGTGCCCTCAGAGACCGGTTCCGGTGAGGTACGCCGACACGATCACGTTCGCCGTGTAGCTGCGGCTCGCCCGGTCGAAGGTGCCGCCGCAGGTGATCAGCCGGAGTTCGGCCCGTCCGGTCTCCCGCGGGCCGTACGCCTGCTGGGCGTCGAAGCGGTCGCGGGTGACGACCCGGACGTCGTCGACGGTGAACTCGGCGACCTCGCCGTCGTCCCGGATCACCCGGACCGTCTCGCCGGGCCTCATGGCGCTGATCTTGTAGAAGACGGCGGGCCGGGTCTCGGTGTCGACGTGCCCGACCAGCAGGGCGGTCCCGGTCGCCCCGGGCTTCACCCCGGCCGCGTACCAGCCGACGGCCCCGGCCCGGTCGAAGGGCGGCGGATCGATCGCGCCCTGCCCGTCGAGGCCGCGGGCCACGACCGGTGCCTGGATGCCGAGGCGGGGAATGTCGACCCGCTGCGGGAGCGCGTCGCCGAGCGGCCGGTGCGGGGGCGGCAGTTTCACGTCCGGGGGCCGGCCGACCGCCGCCATGTCGCCGGTGGCCGGCGCGGATATGCCGTGCCGTACGTCGGTCACCTCGCGTCCCCACAGCCACAGCCCGAGCAGCAGGAGTGCCCAGGCCACGCCGGTGAGCAGACGGCCGGTGCCGCTGGTGCGTTCTCGGTCGGACATGGGTCAGCCCGCCCTGCGGCTCCGGCGGCTGCCGAGCAGCACGACGGCCGCCGCCGCGACGGTGGCCAGCACCAGCCCGGTCACCGCGTGCCCGGTACCGGGCCCGGTCTCGCGGTCGTCCGCGGCGGCGAGCCCGGCGGCGCCTCCGCCGCCGGCCCGCACGGGGGCGACCGGTGAGGCGGGGGCGGTGGGCGTGGTGGGCTGCCGGGACGGCTGTCCGGAGCCGTGGCCGACGGTGATCGTGCCCTTGACGCGGAAGTCGGCGCAGACGATCTGCACGGGGTACGAACCGGGCTCGATCGAGGAACGGACCCGGGTCTCGCCCGCGAGCGTGCCGCCGGCGCCCGCCAGCCGCGCCTCCGCGACGAACGCGGCCGAGGCGGCGGTGGCGGTCTTCCCGGCGCAGCCGCTCACCCGCAGCGCGACGTCCGCGCCGGGTGCGGGGGAGGACGGAGTCACCGAGACGCTGCCGCCGTCCGCCGCGTACGCGGCGGGAGTGAGGGCGGCGAGAGCGAGGGTCGTGGCACAGAGAGTGAGGCGTGGAAAACGCATCGTGAACCTCCAGATACCTGGAGACTCCCCCCGGGCCGCGGGCCCCGCATCCGGGTGGGGCCCGCATTACTCCGTCCGGGTCGTGTTTCCCGCCTCCCGGGTTTCAGATCCGCTCGACGAGGTCCGCGATCGAGTCCACGATGGTGGACGGCCGATAGGGGAAGTTCTCGATCTGCTCCGGCCGGGTCAGCCCGGTCAGCACCAGGAAGGTCTGCATCCCGGCCTCCATGCCGGCCAGCACGTCGGTGTCCATCCGGTCGCCGATCATCGCGCTGGTCTCGGAGTGCGCGCCGATCGCGTTGAGCCCGGTGCGCATCATCAGGGGGTTCGGCTTGCCCGCGAAGTACGGCTGCCTGCCGGTCGCCTTGGTGATCAGCGCGGCGACGGCACCGGTCGCGGGCAGCGGGCCCTCGGCGGAGGGGCCGGTCTCGTCGGGGTTGGTGGCGATGAAGCGGGCGCCGCCCTCGATGAGCCGGACGGCCTTGGTCATGGCCTCGAAGGAGTACGTCCGGGTCTCGCCGAGGACGACGTAGTCGGGTTCGTGGTCGGTGAGGACGTATCCGATGTCGTGCAGCGCGGTGGTCAGGCCCGCCTCGCCGATGACGTACGCCGAACCGCCCGGCCGCTGGTCGTCCAGGAACTGGGCGGTGGCGAGCGCCGAGGTCCAGATGGACTCGACCGGCACGTCCAGGCCCATGCGGCGCAGGCGGGCGTGCAGGTCGCGCGGGGTGTAGATGGAGTTGTTGGTCAGGACCAGGAAGGGCCTGCCGGACTCGCGCAGCCTCTTGAGGAAGGCGTCGGCGCCGGGGATCGGTACACCCTCGTGGATGAGTACACCGTCCATGTCGGTGAGCCACGACTCGATGGGCCTGCGGTCTGCCATGTGCGGGATCTCCTGCCGTACGCATGTACGCGGTGCTGCGTGCGCCCCAGCCTAGACAGAGGCCCGATCTTGAGGGAACGGCCGGGTGCCGCGGGGCCGGCGGAGCACCGGGGCGTCAACGGCGCCGGCGGGCCAGCAGCAGCGCGCCGGCGGTGACGAGGAGCAGGGCGACGGCGGCCGCCGCGGCTCCGCCCGTCGGGCCGAGTCCGGTACGGGCGAGTTCGTCGGCGAAGGGGAGACGGCCGGCGGGGGGTGTGGAGGCGTCGGCGTTCGGGCTGGGTGACGGCCTCGGGGTGTCGGTCTCGGCCTCGATCCCGAACCGGTAGGCGTTCGACTGCCCGACCCAGTCGCCGTCGTCGTCGTGGCGTTGGACGACGGCCGCGTGGGCGGTGACCTCGTTCGGCACGGCGTCCGAGGTGACCGCGAGCCGTACCGTCACGCTGACGGTACGGCCGGGCCCGACGGTGAACCCCGAAAAGCCGTCCCCCTCCCCGGCGAACACCCCGACGAGCTCGTCGGCGTCGGTCCGCTCGAACACCACCGCGTGCGGGCGGGACCCTTCTTTCCCTTCGAGGAACTCCAGCCGGGGCTGCCCGGGTTCCAGAGCCCGCCGCTCGTCGACGAGGACGACGACGGGGTGGATGTTCTCGCAGGTCCGGGTGGTGATGTTGGTGAGGTCCAGATTCCAGACGCCGAATCCACCGCCGGCCTCGTAGGAGTCGGGACCCCCGTGGATACGGGTGGTGAGCGGGAAGGCCCGCCCGTCGGACACGGCGGCACAGGAGTCGGCGTACGCGGGGGACGCGAGCGGGAGATGCGCGGCGGCGGCTGCCGCGAGGCAGAACAGGGCGGACGTAGGCAGTCGCATGAACACATGACCATGCCGGTCCCGAACCCCCGAGAGGCGCAGCCACCCCGGCCGGGTCCACCGAATGGACGCGCAAGGCCGCCCGATCGGCGGGCGGGGGGGGCGGCTCGGAGAGGGGTGCCGCTGCGTGCGGCGGGCGGTGCCGGGCGGCGGGCGGTGCCGGGCGGCGGACCGGGGAGGCGTGCCGCTGCGCACGGCGGGCGGTGCCGGGCGACGGCCCGGAGAAGCGTGCCGCTGCACACGGCGGGCGGTGCCGGGCGACGGCCCGGAGAAGCGTGCCGCTGCACACGGCAGCCGTCGCCACCCGGCGGCCCGCAGAGACGTATCCACTGCCCACGGCAGCCCCTGCCGGGTGGCGCGTTCACTCCCCCGTGCAAGGGGGCTGCGGGCGCCCCCGCGGCACGCCGTAAGGTTGGGTGGTCAAGCGAGGGCACGTCGGAAGGAGG
>NZ_JBSFTY010000146.1:0-13499 GCF_053591515.1 Streptomyces sp. NPDC003011 | reverse complement strand
CTCCAGTACCGCAGCGACGCACTCGACGGCTGCCTCACCGGCACGGGACTTCGACCCGCTCCACCATGACGACATCACGCATTCAAGGTCGGTAGACGTCGTCTCATTTGGAGTGCTAGGTATTCTGCACTGTGTGGTGATGGTCGAGCGCATGGTGCCGGACGAGTTGTGGGAGCTGTTCCAGCGGGTGGTACCACCCGCTCCGACACGACCGCAGGGCGGCGGCCGGCGGCGGTACGGAGATCGCGAGGTCCTCGCGGCAATCATCTTCGTGGCCACGTCAGGCTGCACGTGGCAGCAGCTGCCGTCTGCCTCGTTCGGGCTGTCGGGAGCGACGGCCCATCGGCGCTTTGCCGAGTGGACGAAGGCCAGGGTGTGGGCCAAGCTCCACCGTCTGGTCCTCGACGAGCTCGGCGCTCGCGGCGAGTTGGCCTGGACCCGCTGCGCGATCGACTCCGTGAACATGCGGGCCCTGAAAAGGGGGATCTGACGGGTCCGAATCCTAATGGGCGGCGAAGCGAGTTATCGCTATCCGAATCCGGAGTGAGAGCTCTTTCGACAGACCGCGAGGTTCGCTTCAGCAGCGGTTCCGGACGGGACGAAGGTCTCATCCGCCACCTGGGCAAGCAGCCCTCTACTGAGAGCGACTTGGTTCCGGCCGGAACCGTTCGCGGCCTCCGCGTTGCGCAGTCACACCAGCACCTCGCGAGGACAAAAAGCATTCCGAGTGGGTCTCAGCAGGCCCAGTTCAGATCACGTCACCTGGCGGTACGCACTGAACGCTTCGATGGTCGTGGCCTGAGCCAACCGCACGGAGCACCTTTCATCGCGTCGCGGGCCTGAGAGCTCTCACGAAGACGAAGGACCGTGCAGTTCGCTGGGGTTGCGAACGGCTGGTGGGATGTTGTGCCTCGAGCACTTCCATTAGAGAGCACGCGCACCCTGCACGGGTTCTGGCCTGCAGAAACAGCGGAGCACCAGGGAGAACATGATGGAAATCGCAGAGTTACCAGTGCCGGTGTTCTGCGGCGTGGACTGGGCAGAAGACCACCACAATGTCGCGCTCGTCAACGCCGGCGGAACGCGGCTGGCCAAGCTGCGAATCAGCGACGATACCGAGGGATTCACCCAGCTCACAGCCCTGCTGGCCGAGCACGGCGATAGCGAGGATCACCCGATCCCGGTCGCGATCGAGACGTCCCGGGGGTTGCTGGTCGCCTGTCTGCGCGCGACGGGACGCCCCGTACTCGCGATCAATCCGCTGGCGGTGGCCCGCTATCGAGACCGGCACTCGGTCGCGAGGAAGAAGTCGGACGCGATCAACGCTGCTGCCCTGGCGAACATCTTGCGCACCGACATGGCCGCCCACCGGACCCTGCCGAAGGATTCCGAGCTGGCCCAGGCGACCGCAGTGCTGGCCCGAGCCCAGCAGGACGCAGTCTGGGCCCGGGTCCAGGCACACAACAAACTCCGCTCCCAGCTGCGCGAGTTCTACCCCGCGATCCTTGCCGCCTTCGCCGACAAACGCGAGGGCATCTGCTCCCCCCGAAGCCCGGACCATCCTGGCCGCGGCCCCGACGCCCACAGCGGCAGCCCGTCTCCCACGCCGACGTCTGAAGTCCTTGCTCAAGCAGGCTGGACGCCTGCGCGGCATCGAAGCCGAGGCCGACCGGCTCCACGAGGTCCTTCACCGTGAGTACCTCCACCAACCGCCTCAAGTTGAGGAGGCCTTCGGCCGACAGACCGCGGCCCTGCTGCGTCAGCTGGAAGCTGCCTGCATCAACGCCGACGAGCTCGAAGCCGTCACCAGGGAAGCATTCAAGCAGCACCCGGACGCCCCGATCATCTCCAGCTTTCCCGGCCTGGGGTCCTTAACCGGTGCCCGGGTCCTGGCCGAGATCGGCGACGACCGGGACCGCTTCACGACTGCCGGAGCGATGAAGGCATACGCCGGCAGTGCACCGGTCACCCGAGCGAGCGGCAAAAGTTGCACGGTGATGGCCCGCCGGGTCAAGAACCAGCGACTGGCCGCCGCCGGCTACGTGTGGGCCTTCGCCTCCCTGACCGCCTCCCCGGGCGCCAGAGCCCACTACGACCGCCGCAAAGAAGCAGGTGACCGCCACATCGCCGCCCAGCGCAACCTCTTCAATCGCTTCATGGGAATGCTCTTCCACTGCCTCCAACACAGCGAGCACTACGACGAGGAGAGGGCCTTTCCCCGCAAGCCCAAAGGAGACCTCCCCGCACAAGCCGCTTGACGAGTTACCCGCGTGGGATGTCTGTGGATCGGGGCAAGAACGGCTCGAAGATCCACCTGATTACGGAGCGTACCGGTTTACCCCTCACGGTCGGCATCTCCGGCGCGAACCTGCACGACAGCCAGGCTCTGGAGCCGCTGGTGCGGGGTATCCCTCCGATCCGATCCCGCCGCGGCCCGCGCAGGCGACGGCCCGCCAAGCTCCACGCGGACAAGGGCTACGACTACGACCACCTGCGGCAATGGCTGCGCAAGAGGGGCATCCGCCACCGCATCGCCCGCAAGGGTATCGAGTCATCGACGCGGCTTGGCCGACACCGTTGGACGATAGAGCGCACGATGTCCTGGCTGGGCGGCTGCCGCCGTTTGCATCGCCGCTATGAACGCAAGGCCGAGCACTTCCTGGCCTTCACCGCCATCGCCTGCAGCCTGATCTGCTACCGCAGGCTCACCAAATGAGGCGACGTCTTAACGGCTCAGGCCCTGACGGCGTGCTCTTCGTGATCGGCTGGCACTGTTCAACCTTGCCGAATCGACGGATGAGCCAGCGCCAGCCGGGGTACGGTGTTGTCCAGTCAGGCCCGGGCCGTCGTTCGCAGCGATGGCACCAGCCGACCCCATCAACTTCCTTTCCACCGCCCGGGGATGCGCTCGTACCGCGTCAACCAGCGGGTATCCCATTTCCGTGCCCGGCACGCCCGCCGTTCGGGCCGTGCACGGACATGCCATGTGGAGACTTCGCTATGACCGCATTGCCCCGTACAGCCCAGGCCGTCGACTTCCTGTGCGAGCACACCCCCAGCAAGAGCCGCGTGATGGCCCTGCTCGACCACGACCACGGCCCCCGTTCCCTGGCTGCGGTCCTGACCTGCAAGGAACCCGACCACGCGCACGAGGCCGTCGACATCCTGCGCCGTGTCCTGGCCAGGCGCGAGGCCACGTGCGCCGACGACGAACTGCGGGCATTGACCGCCGTCATGCCCGACGCGCCGGCTGGCTCGCTGCGCCAGGCCGTCACCCACGCCGCGACCGGCACCTGGCCGACCGGCCCTGGAGTGCTCTACGAAGTCGTCGAACCCGAAGACCCCGAATCCGACGGTGCGCAGGATGCCGCGCCCGTGGCGTTCGAGCCGTCCAGCCACCCGCGGCTCAAAGACCTGCAGGGGAAGGTCGTGCGGATCGCCCGCCTGTATGAGTTCCATGTCACCGACGAGGACGCCCTGATCCGGGCCGCCACCGATCGCGGATGGGAGCCTTTGCAGGCAACCGACCTGGGAGACGACGACCCGCGTGACCTCGTCGGCGCCGTCATGACGCTCACCGACGATCTGAATGTCCCCGGCGCACAGACCCTGGAAGACCAGAGCGTCGCCGAAGTCCTCAGCCCCGAGGACGGGGACGAACTCGCCGACTGGAACCCGTCCCCGGTGGCGATCCGGTTCCACCACGGATGGCGGCTGCGCTACGAGCGCAGCCGCCCCGCTGCCAAGACGCCGACACCGAACTTCGCGGCGCTGTTCCCAATCCGCGAGTGCGACTGCGCCGGCAAGTCGGAAGACTGCGAGACCTGCGGATGGCAGCTGACCCCTCGCACTGCTGACCTGCTGAGCACGGCCCTGTCTGTCCTCGCAGACCAGGCCTTCGACGACGCCGCGCGGCTGGGCGATCAGTACCTGCCGGACGCTCACTCCACCGGCTGGGCCGTCTTCGACCGTCTCCCCCCGCTGACCCGGTCCGCTGATCACCGCTGGCGTCGGCGGATGGCCAGGGCCTTCGACGACCTCGCTGACGACCTGAACAAGGGCCGCTGGCCCGAACCCACCTGCACCGCCGAGGAAATGGCCCTCCACCTGGCCATCGAGGACGCCCCCACCTACCTTGAGGACCGGCTCGCGGACGATGAACACCACACCCTGCCCCGGCACGAGGACGACTACAGCTGGGATGCCTGCTCCGACCTCCTCTTCCAAGACCACGACGTATTGATGCTCTTCGACGCCTCCCTTGCCGGGATCGAGGCGCCTGGCAACCCGGCGAACCAGCGCCTGGGAGCGGGGGACCTGCGTGTGGACTCCTGGTTTGAGCCCTTCGAC
Organism: Streptomyces sp. NPDC003011; assembly: GCF_053591515.1. Taxonomy (NCBI): domain Bacteria; kingdom Bacillati; phylum Actinomycetota; class Actinomycetes; order Kitasatosporales; family Streptomycetaceae; genus Streptomyces; species Streptomyces sp. NPDC003011. The sequence continues at coordinate 9,149 of NZ_JBSFTY010000146.1, read as the reverse complement.
AACGGTGTGGCCCGCAATCCGCAACGAGGCTTTCGCCGATAGCAGGCCCGCAGTTTTCTCCGGCCTCCAGCCCGTTTCCAGCCCCGCGCAGCCGGCCGCACCGGCCCTGTCGCGGTGGCATGCCGCCACCGGTGGCCGCGCGCATGCATCGCTTCCGTGGGTCATCCGCTGGCGTCGTCGCTGTCCCAGTCGATGGTGCGCCGGTATTCGGGGTGGTTTTTGTCCATCTGGATGGCGGCGTGGATGGGCAGGGGGTGGCGGGTGCGGTGTTCCCAGGCCAGGGCGTGGTTGCACAGCCTCGCGGCGGTCAGGGCGTAGGGGAGGGCTTTCGCGTTGTCGGGGTGGTGGATGACAGCGATCTCGGTCGCGGTGAGGTTGAACCAGGTCTCGGCCTGCTGCTCCTTGTCGTCGCACGCCCAGCGCCCCTGCGTGCGGCCTGACTTGGCCGAGGGGGTCTTGCCGTCCATCTGGTGCGGGCGGCGGCTCATGAGGAACGTGGTGGCGGTGCCGTCGAGTTGGAACAGTGCGTTGCTGGTCTTGTCGCCGTCGCTGACGTTGCCGTCCTCGTCGATCTCGTGGAAGAGCGCGGGCAGCGGGATGCTCGGGTCGGCGCTGGAGGTGGTGCGGATGACCGCTTGCGGCCGGTGCTCGGGAGCGAGGGTGGCGCCGGGCAGTGCCGGCCTGCCGTTGGCCAGACCGTCGTTGTCGGGGAGCAGGTCGGCGTTCTTGTTCGCCAGCAGCGGCCAGACGGGCCGGGTGGAGTCTCCTGAGACGTAGAGGACGTAGCCGCACTCGAGGTGCCGGCTCAGCTCGTACAGGGCGTGGTCGATGCGGCGGGGCAGGGTGTCGTCGCCGCGGCTGCCCTCGGGGATGGGGTGGCTGCGCGACAGCGCCTGGGCGCGGGCGTAGTTGAACCAGCCGCCGCTGCCGCCTCGATGGGCGGGCAGGTAGGCCAGCGCCTTCCAGCGCCCGCCGACCGGCACGAACGCGGTGAGGATCCACATGAGCTTGGGTTCCTCGGTGCGGTTGACGTGCCTGTCGCCGAGCTGGGCGCGCATGTGCAGGCCGAGGTGGGCGACGCGGTCCTTGAGGCCGCCTCCGGTGGAGATCGCGCGGGTCAGGCGGGGGTGGACCAGGCCGGCGGAGCGCAGCATGTCGCCGATGGCGTGGTGGCCGGGGAAGTCCGCGGCCAGCTCCATGCCGAGGGCCTCCAACGGGGATGCGGCCTCGCGCTCCTTCTTCTTCGAGCGCCGCTTTCTGGTTTCGGGGGTGAGGAACTGGGCGAGTACGCCGTGACGGGCCAGATGCCGGGAGACCTCCGGCTTGGCATCCAGTGCGTAGGGGTCGACGGCGCCTTCCTCCTCGCGGCGCGCGGCGCGTCGCCGGCGGCCCCACTCCTTGGCGTCGTACTCGGTCTCGACCAGGGCCACGACCCCGGTGTCCTCGGCTGCGAGACCGGGCAGGGCGTCGGTGAGCTCACCGCGACGGTCATGGTGCTCGCTGTGGCACAGCAGCTGAGGGGCCCGGTGCAGCAGCACCTCGGTGTGGCAGCCGAGTTGAACGATCTCGTCGTCAGGCATGCCGTCTGCGAGGTCGGGCCGACCGAAGTGGTAGGCCAGCAGACGCTGCATGCGGGTGCGCATCTCCTGGTGCTGGTACAGGGCCAGGACGCGCAGCTTCGAGCAGCCCGCGGCGGCCATGATGTCCTTGAGATCGGTGTCGTCGAGCAGCGTGGCGTCACGGCCGTACTCGGTCTTGCGGGGAGCCACCGAGAGGACCTTGGCGACCTGGGTGCCGCTGACGAGGTCCTGGCCGGTGACGGCGGACAAGTGCTCGGCGAGGGCGGTGACGGTGTGCAGGCCGACGCCCTTACCGAGAGGGAACGATTTCGAGAAGGGGATGAGCGCACGGAAGTCGCCGGGTTCGCCGGACAGATCCATGGCGCTGACGGGCAGGAACTCGGTGTCCTTGGGGCCGCGGGGGAACACCGGCTCGTCCATCAGCCGCACCCACGCGTCGAGAGCCAGACGGCTGGTGTGCTCGAGGTGGGTGTACTTGCCTTTGCCGCCCAGGTTCAGGCAGAGCAGCGGGCGGCTGGGGGAACGAGGCGCCCACCACGCGGTGCGAGCGCTGTTGATCTGATTGCTCAGCCGGGAAACCCGAGGCGTCATGACCACCAGCGGTACAGGAAGCGAGTGCAGCGACTTCATCGCTACCTCCACCCGCAGCGCGGCGTAGTGCCGCCGGATCTTCCACTCCTCCGGCTCCTGGGCCTCCTCGGCATCCCTCTCGAGGCTGTCGTTCTTCTTGTCCTTGGCGGGGCGGGCGTCGAGCCAGTTGTTCGACCACAGGTGCTCGGCGTCCCAGACCATGACGTTGTTCTCGGTGTCCGGGCGCAGCGCGATGATGCGGCCGTCGACCGCCAGGCCGGTCCCGGCCACCACCGAGGCAAGGTTCCAGCCGGCCGCGTCCCACACCCAGCCGTCCGCGTCCACGGCGTGCGGGCCGAGGCGTACGTGGTCCCACACCGCCACCTCTTCGGGCTCCACCGAGGCGAACAGATCGGCGAGGTCACTGTTGTACGCCAGAGAGATCTCGTCTGCCGGCGTCTGCAGCAGGGCTTGCTCCCACAAGGCCACCGCGGCCCGCAGATGCGCCGGTGACAGCCTCTGGGACAGGGCGAGGAACTGGGGCGGCTTGCTCTTGCTGGTCGGGTTGAGTGTTGCGCTGGTGGCACCGCTGGCTCGCAGCACCATCAGCAGTCCGGCATAGGGTAGGTTGGCCTCCGACCCGGTCTTGCCGCGGTAGACGGCACGCAGCCTCTTCCACTCATGCTCGATCTTGTCCGGGAAGCGGTACAGCCACACGGTGCCCATCAGCGCGCTGGTCAACGGCGCGGCCAGCATGGACATGCGGGTGTCATTCGACGGCATTACTGGGGTCCTTGAGCATCCGGGGTCGGGGCGGGGATGAGAGTGACGGGGTTGGGCAGCAGGTCCTCGCTGTGGGCGAGGTCGAGCCAGGCGGTGAGGGTGGAGCCGTAGACGCGGCGCAGGATGTCCTGCTCGTCCTCATCGAGCTGGCCGTAGTAGGAGCGCAGTAGCCGGGGGAAGTCGCAGCCCAACTGCTGGTTGAAGAAGGCGTGGTCGACCAGGTAGAGCTCGACGGGGGTGCCGCCGCGGCGTGCGCGCCCGGCCAGCTGGATGAGTTCGACGAGGATGCCTGCCAGGATCTCGGTCTTGAGGAACTTCGGCATGCGGGAGAACCGCGGGTCGGTGCGCAGCAGCAGCTCCCGCTGGCGGACGGCGGCGGTGCGCTGGGAGGCGAGCATGCCGGCGGGGTCGGCGCTGACGGTGCCGGAGGCGATGCCGCAGGCGTTGATGCTCGCGTACATGACGGCCGGCTCGTGCAGGTGCGTGAGGGGGCGCACGCCCACCCACACGGAGGCGAGCGCTGAGCGGTCGGTGTGGGGGATGAGGATGTTTAGGCCGCGGGAGACCACCGACAGCGGCGCGCAGATCACCTTGACCCGTGGGTGGGTGGCGGGCAGGTCCTCGAGTTCGTCGATGGTCACCCGCACCACGCCCTCGGGCAGATTCACGGCCTTCCCGGAGGGGGTCTGGTTGCTGCTGACGAGGACCGCGACCCATTCGGGGCGGCCGCACGCGGCCGCGATCCCGGCGGCCATCACCGCCGCGTGGAAGTAGGAGTTCCCGGCCAGCAGTGCCAGCTCCCGCAGCGGGTCGTTGCGGGCGATCTTCTCCAGGTGTGACGACATCTGGGTGTGCCACAGCCGTTCGGCCAGCTTGCGCAGCTCGGAGGGTTTGCGTTTTTCCTCCACGCCGCCGATCGAGATGGGCTGCCAGCCCAAATCGGTGGACGACACGCTCCCGGCGTGGGCGGTGACCGCGCCGGGAGCGGCGTCGGTCATCACATAGGCGGGCAGGGTGTGCACGTGCTGCAGGGCGGCCTTGGGGAAGAACGCGGTGGCGGACAGGCCCAGGACGCTGCGCCGTACTCCGGCGGTGGCCAGCGCGACGGTGTCGCCGAGGCGGACGGTGGAGGTGTGCGGGTCGCCGCCCAGGGACTGCAGCGAGAGGCGGCCGGTGCCGCTGGCGTTCTTGTCGAGCTTGAATCCATACAGGTTCTGTCCGAGCGGCCCGTAGGGGATCGGCTCGTCGCGAGGGAGCAGCCCCATGGTGGAGACCAGGTCGGTGGCCGCGTTCAGCTGCCCGAGCAGCGGCAGGATCGACCACTTCAGTGTGTGGAGCTCGTTGTGGAGCGCACCGAGCCAGGCCCGCACGAGGAGATCGTTGACCACAGCGGCGCGTTTGGAGGCGGGCACGTTGAACGGCGCGTCGGCCAGGATGCGGGCGATGGAGTCCTTGAAGACCGCAAGCTTTCTGCTGCGGCGGGTGCCTTTGACCTTGCCGGCCAGGGCCTGGCGGATCTGATCGGCAAGCGGCTGCCAGCCCGCCAGCAGCTCGGCACCGGACCGCTCGCCCGGGAAGAGGGCCAGGTAGGCCTGGTGCACCGCTTCGGTGATCTCAGCGTCCGCAGAGGCGCCGGTCAGGACACGGCACAGCTCGGCATCCTTCTTGCCCACCATGTACCAGCCGGAGCCCGGGCGATTGTGGCGCTCTTGCTCGGAGTCCAGGTAGAGGTGCCCGGTAAGGACGTTGTCCAGGAAGGTTTCGCTGAGCCGGCGCGCCTCCATCAACGGGCCGGTCACCAGCAGGTTCTCCAGCGCCGACAGGCCGCCTCGGTGCCGGTCGACCTCTTCCAGCCGCCCTGCGTGGCCCCGGCCGCGGCTGATGAGGGTGAACTCCTGCGCGCCCTGCGTGCACCAGGTCGACTGGAAGGCGTCGACCTCGTCGATGATGACGACGCGGCAGCGCCGCAGCACGAACTCCAGCACGCTCATGTCATGGACGATCCGCTCGCCGTCCACCTCGACGGGCACCTTGCAGCGTCCACGGATCAGGTTGTGGTGGTTGGTGACGATGATGTCGGCATCGGCGGCCTGCCGGATGTGCTCGAAGCGCCGACAGACGCCCATGCGCGGGCACAGGTGCTTGCCGGCGTGCTCCGGCTCGACGGGACCATCGACCCACTCCAACTGGGCGCAGGGAAGCCTGGTGCGGTCCAGCCGTGGGCCGTCCACCTGCCAGCCGGTCATCTCGCAGCCGCCGGCGAACTGCTCGAAGCGGTCCTTGCGGCCCTGGGCGAATGCGAGCGCTGCCTGGCCGTCGTGGCGTGAGGACGCCACCCACGACACCACCCGCAGCGGCTTGCCGGCCCGCTCGGCAGCGTCCCGTACAGCGGCGGCCGTCTCCTCGACCAGCCCATGGTCTGCGGCCAACTGCTCGGCGGTCCCCAGGCCTTCACGGATGCGGCCCACCACGATGAGGACCGGGCCCTGGCCGCTGGCGGCCAGCAGGTGCGCCGCATCCCGCATCAGCACGCTCTTGCCCACTCCGGTGGGCGCATTCAGCAGCGTCATCGGCCCCGCGGGCAGCCGCAACTCTGCCGCCGTGCGTCCGTACGCGTCGGTGAGCCGGTCGAAGAACCCCTGAAGCAGACCGGGTTTCCACCCGAACTTCTCCGGCAGGGCAGTTGCCTGGCCCACCACGCGGTCCATCACTGCTTCCCGCGGCAGCCTCACCTCCTCAAGGAACGGCTCGGTGCGCAATCGGACCGGGGCCACGAAGGCGTCCTTCTCGCTGGCAGGAATCCCCACCGTGTACAGACGGTCCCGCCCGAAGGTCCACAGGCCCTCGCCGGCCGTCGGCAGTGCCCTCTGGAGCATGGCCCGGTACTCCTCGGCCTCCTGGACGAGATGCTCGGCCAGGACGAGGGGCTCTTGCGCGTGGCAGGCCACCAACCAGTGGGTCTCGTCTGCGTTCGATTCCCCCGGAATCCGGAACAGCGCAGTGGGAGCCACCGCGTATTCCAGGGCCGCCTCGCGGAAGGTGTCCGGCTGGGCCAGGTCCCCCTCCTGCTTGAGCGCCTGCCACAGCCGGCCCACCAGCTCGTACTCGGCGCGCGGCAGCGACAGCCACCGTCCCCATGCATCGGTGCGCCGGGCGGCGAACATCTGCGCGAAGTCCAGCGGCACACCGCGACGGCCATCGACGGTCCCGAATGCGAAGTACTGCTCGGACAGGGCGAGATACGCCGCGACGGCGCAACGCTGCAACGCCTCACGGACATCGCCGCTCTTCACGACTCACCCCGGCACCAGCGAAGAACCTTGGCGACGAAGTCCTTGTCGGTCGTCACTTCAAGGTCCGGCCGCCCGGCAAGGCGCGCCTGCAGCAGCGGAAGGTCGGACCGCTGCCGGTGGGGGACCACGATCGTCAGCGGCACCGCTGCGCCCAGCACGGGACGCTCCAGCAGGGCGTCGGCCAGGGCCCCGAAGGACCGCCACGCCTTCGCATCCACCCGCCATTGCCTGGCCACCAGCGGCTCGGCGGCCGTGATGCGCAGGTCGTAGCGGTCGCCGTCCGGGTACATGAGGACGTCGAGACCGGCGATCCCCGTCAGCGCATCCCGGATCGCGAATTCCATGCGCCCCGGCAGGGTCATATACCGCCACACCGTCCGGGAGACGGCCAAGTAGTCGCCGGCGGCGGGGAAGCCCTCCACGCGACGGGCTGAGCCACCGCCGCCCTCCAGGACCGGAGGGCCACTGCCGCCCCGCACCTGGCGGTAGGTGTACTGCATTCCCTCCAGCAGATGGGCGTCGCACGCCACGGCGAAGACCCCCTGCCCGGCGGGCTGCGCGCGCATCGGCCAGGCACAGGCAGGACACGGGAAGCACCAGCCCGCCGCGTTGCACCACGGCCAGGACGAGACCGGCTCGAAGAACCCGAACCGCCCCCACAGCCCGCCCCACTTCTCCCAGAGCACGCCCTGCTCCGCCACCGGATCACTCGCCAGCAGCTCGCGCACCTTCGCGTAATCGTCCGGCGGAAGGCGCCGGATCTCCGCGTACAGCTGCTGCTCCTCCTGCTCGGCACGCAAGCGCGCCCAGGGCCAGTACTCCATCAACGCCTGCTGAGGCACCAGGTGTTCGCGGCCCAGGTCCTCCACTGCGTCACACAGCAGACCATCCTGGTCCAGCAGCTTCACCTCGCCGAGCGGGTCACCGTCCTCGCAGCAGGCGGGCAGGAGAGGCGCGAGCCCGTGGCGCAAGCCGCGCCGCAGCGCGCGCATATCCACGGCGGCGGCGGCGCCGGCGCCGTGTGCCGAGCGCAGAACTCCCAGGCAGTCGATGAGGCGGGCGGCTCGCTGGCCCGGATCGCCTGTGCGGTCCGCTTCCGCGACGGCGGCAGCGCAGCAAGCGGTCAGCGCCAGGTCACGGCGCCATCGGAGGGTGTTCCGTTCCACGAGACCCATAACGGTTAAATAAGCGAAAAAAACTAACAAACCTCGCATACAGTGCCGATCGTGATCGCCAAGACCGCCCCATCGGCCCAGCAGGACGCCCCCTCACGCGAGACCACCGAGCACTGGCTATGGGCCGCCGCCCCGGACACCTCCCTGACCGAGGACGACCACCCCTGGAGCGGCAAGTGGCTCTGGTTCACCCCGCTCAGCCTCCTTGACCGCTCCTGGGCCACGATCCGCACCGCAACCGAAGACGGCCTTCTCGGCTACCGCAGCAAGGCGGCCACGCTCCTCAACACCCGCACAAAGAGCGACGACACCCGCCGCCCCATCTGCGTCTACACCCGAGACTGGCGCAACATCGACGACGTCCAACGCGTCCTGACCAACCTGCGGGCCCTCGGCATCGTCGACGTCCTGCTCTACAAGACCGACAGCGACACCCGAAAAGGCCGCTACGGCACCGGCGCCAGCACCTTCGTAGCGCCCGCCACCAAGATGAAACTGGTCATCCCCAAACGTACCCGTGAAGCGCTCGAGCACCAGCACGCTGCGCGAGCCCAGGCCCGCAGGACTGCCGCGGCGCGCAGAAAGGTTCCAGTGCCGAAGCGCACCTGAGCAGGCGGCCTGTGCTTCCGTGTTGAGAGAACAGGCGTCGCGCCAAGGGCCGGCCACACAGCGGGCGAAACCTCCGACATCACCGGCATCAGCGCTGCCGTTTCCCTGCTGCGCAGGGCGGGCGGTCGCTACGCACAGCTCAAGGGACGAGGACGCCAGCGGGCAGGGACAGGTCGAGCCGGGGCAGGCGTCCGGCATGCGCGCGCAGATGCCGGGCTTCGGCGACCATGACGGGAGCGAACATACCGTCCTCAGGCCGGTGGGGTTTCAGACGGTGGTGGGCGCGGGCAGCGGCCAGCAGCGGGCGTGCCCAGGCAGGGATGGCGTGCAGAGGGCAGTACCGGTGGCCGACTCCGTGGAGCTTGATGGCGGAGATGTCGCTGGTGATGTCGAGGTCGCGGGTGAAGCGCAGGCTGCCCAGGCCGGCCCGGGTGAAGGCCAGCACGCTCAGTGCTCCGGCGATGAGCGGGTGTGCGAGAGCGGCCAGAGCGGCGGCCTCCGCGGACGCGATCTCGATGGCAGGGGCGGCCTGGACCAGCTGCGCCGTTGCCATCGCACCGGTGCAAGGGGGAGCCGGCCGCCCGGGCTTCAGCGACGCCGACCGAGTCTCCTGCGGCTGCCGGGCGGGTGACTGCCCCGCAGCCACCGCGGCTGGCCCCGCCATCGGTGCAGCGGGAGGGAAGGACGGGCGCGCGGGTATCGGTCCCGGCTCGGCGAGCAGGACCTCGAACTGGTCCCGGCCGCTGATGCAGCGCTCTACGCGGGCCAGCGCCGGCGGCAGTGCGCGTGGGGCCTTCTGCCACAGCAGGGTCAGTTGAGCCCCCGTCAACTCTCGCCAGGCGAGCAGTTGGTCGATGCGCCGGATGGTCAGCAGATGAGCCCGGGGGACCACAACGTGCCGCACCCGGTTGCGACACCCCAGGCAGCCGCGGCGAGCCAGGCCGCGTTCACCGAGTCCAGCCACACATCGGGGGAGTTGGGCCCGGGGACCAGCCGCTTGCCCAGGGCATACAGCATGTCGTGCGCCAGCGCGGCCGGGCTAGCTGTTCTGTCCCGGGAGGTTGTGGACGGTGACAGGGCTCACGGCTGATCGATCTTGAAATGGGTGAGGGCCTTCTGGCCTGGTGTGGATTGCGACA
>NZ_JBSFTY010000145.1:0-13757 GCF_053591515.1 Streptomyces sp. NPDC003011 | reverse complement strand
GACGGCGACCACCGTCCCGGCCCCGGCCCCCGCCCCGCGCCGGACGCGCCTGTGGCGGGGGGTGACCCCCTGGCTCTTCCTGATCGCCCCGCTCGCCCTGCTGATCACCTTCACCTACGCGCCGATCGCCAACATGGCCGCGTACAGCCTCACCGACTGGGACGGGGTGAGTCCCGACCTGCGCTACACCGGCGCCGGCAACTACACGGAGATCTTCACCCGGGAAGACCTCTTCCGGGTCTTCTTCGTCAGCGGCTACTACCTCGCCGGCTCCGTCGTCCAGATCGTCGCCGCGCTCTACTTCGCGACGATCCTCAGCTTCAACATCCGCTTCCGGAACTTCTTCAAGGGCGTGCTCTTCTTCCCGTACCTGATCAACGGGGTGGCGATCGGCTTCGTCTTCCTCTACTTCTTCCAGGACGGCGGCACCCTCGACTCGGTGCTGAGCCTCTTCGGACACCACTCCGACCACGCCTGGCTCGGCACCCCGGTCTCCGCGAACACCTCGCTGGCCGGCGTCTCGGTCTGGCGCTACATGGGCGTGAACTTCGTTCTGTTCCTCGGCGCCATCCAGTCCATCCCGGGGGAGCTGTACGAGGCCGCGGAACTGGACGGGGCCAACCGCTGGCACCAGTTCCGGTACATCATCGCGCCCGGCATCAAACCCGTGGTCACCCTGACGGTGATCCTGTCGATCTCCGGTTCGCTGTCGGCCTTCGAGATCCCGTACATCATGACCGGCGGGGCGACCGGCACCGAGACCTTCGTGATCCAGACGCTGAACCTGGCCTTCCGGTTCAACAAGACGGGGCTCGCCTCGGCGGCCGCGATCGTGCTGCTGCTGATCATCCTGCTGGTGACCTGGATACAGCGGCGCCTCGTCCCCGACGACAAGGTGGACCTCGTATGACACGCCGTGCCGTGGCCCGCACGCTCGTGTATCTCTCCCTGGTCGCCGCGACCCTCGCGGTGCTGCTGCCGCTCGGTGTCGTCCTGCTGACGTCCCTCAAGACCGAGCAGGAGATGGCGGACGGCGGAGCGCTCTCGCTCCCCGGCAACCTGCTCAACTTCCACAACTACGCGTCGGCGTTCCGGGACGGCGAGATGCTGTCGGCGTTCGGCAACACCGCTGTCATCCTGCTCTTCTCCATCGGCGGCACGGTCCTCATCGGCTCGATGACCGCGTACGCGATCGACCGCTTCACCTTCCGCTTCAAGAAGCTGGTGGTCGCGCTGTTCCTGGTCGCCGCGCTGGTCCCCGGGGTGACCACCCAGGTGGCGACGTTCCAGATCGTGAACAGTTTCGGGATGTTCGACTCGCTGTGGGCGCCGATCGCCCTCTACATGGGCACGGACATCGTCTCGATCTACATCTTCCTGCAGTTCGTCCGGTCCATCCCGATCTCCCTGGACGAGGCGGCCCGCCTCGACGGCGCCAACTCCTTCACGATCTACCGCAAGGTCATCTTCCCCCTGCTCAGACCGGCGATCGCGACCGTCGTGATCGTGAAGGGCATCACCGTCTACAACGACTTCTACATTCCCTTCCTCTACATGCCCTCAGAGGATCTTGGCGTGATCTCGACGTCCCTGTTCCGCTTCAAGGGCCCCTACGCCGCCCACTGGGAGACGATCTCGGCAGGAGCGGTCCTGGTGATCCTGCCGACGCTGATCGTCTTCCTGAGCCTGCAGCGGTTCATCTACAACGGGTTCACGAGAGGTGCGACCAGGTGAGGGGCCGGCCCCCCGCCAGGGTCAGGGGGTGCCGGCGGACAGCGCGGCCACCAGCACCGGCGTCACCTGCTCCACCTGCCACGGCCGGGCCCCGTACCCCGCGAGGGCAGCCTCCACCGTCTCCGCGCTGACAACGTTGGGCGGCTCCCAGCAGACCCGCCGCACGGAGTCCGGCGCGATCAGGTTCTCCTGCGGCATGTTCAGCTGCTCGGCCAGCGCGGACACCGCCGCCCGCGCCGCCGTCAGCCGCGCCGCGGCCTCCGGGTCCTTGTCGGCCCAGGCCCGCGGCGGCGGCGGTCCCGTCACCTGCTGCCCCGGCTGCGGCAACTGCGCGTCGCTGAGGGCCTTCGCCCGGTCGACAGCCGCCTGCCACTGCTCCAGCTGCCGCCGCCCCATGCGGTGCCCGAACCCGTTCAGCGCGGCGAGCGCGTGCACGGTGGCCGGCACGGCGAGCGCGGCCTCGACGATGGCGGTGTCCGACAGCACCTTGCCCGGCGACACGTCCCGCCGCTGGGCGATCCGGTCCCGCGTCTCCCACAGCTCACGCACCACCGCGAGCTGCCGGCGCCGCCGCACCTTGTGCATCCCGGAGGTGCGGCGCCACGGATCCTTGCGCGGCTCCGGCGGCGGGGCCGAGGCGATCGCGTCGAACTCCTGCTGCGCCCACTCCAGCTTGCCCTGCCGGTCCAGCTCCTTCTCCAGCGCGTCCCGCAGGTCCACGAGGAGCTCCACGTCCAGTGCCGCGTAGCGCAGCCAGGGCTCGGGCAGCGGCCGGGTCGACCAGTCGACGGCCGAGTGGCCCTTCTCCAGGACGAAGCCCAGCACGCCCTCGACCATCGCGCCGAGGCCCACCCGGGGGAACCCGGCGAGCCGGCCGGCCAGCTCGGTGTCGAACAGCCGCGTGGGCACCATGCCTATCTCCCGCAGGCACGGCAGGTCCTGGGTGGCGGCGTGCAGCACCCACTCGACGCCGGACAGCGCCGCGCCGAGGCCCGACAGGTCGGGGCAGGCCACGGGGTCGATCAGCGCGCTGCCCGCGCCCTCGCGGCGCAGCTGCACCAGATAGGCGCGCTGTCCGTAGCGGTAGCCGGACGCCCGCTCGGCGTCGACGGCGACGGGGCCGGAGCCGGCGGCGAAGGCGGCGATCACCTCGGCGAGCGACTCGTCGTCGGCGATCACGGGAGGAATGCCCTCGCGGGGCTCCAGCAAAGGGGTCGGCGCCTCCGTCGCAGCAGATCCGCCGTCGTCCGGAGGAGCGCCTCCGGTGGTTCGCAGTGAAACGTCTGCTGCGGTCTCTTGGGCGTCGGTCACCTGTCAAGGGTATCCGTGTATGGACGGCGCCTGCCGACGGAACGTTCCGTGGCAGGCGCCTGGGGGTCGTAAACCAGTCAGGCCGGTGAAAGATCCGGTTCACGACGGGTGGGATGCGGGGGCACGGATCAGCGGCCGATCCGGTTCACGTCGGTGAAGGGCGAGGGTCAGTGGATGATCCCGGTACGCAGGGCCACCGCGACCATCCCGGCGCGGTCACCCGTGCCGAGCTTGCGGGCGATCCGGGCGAGGTGGCTCTTGACGGTCAGTGCGGACAGTCCCATCGAGACGCCGATCGCCTTGTTGGACTGGCCTTCCGCGACCAGTCGCAGCACCTCGACCTCACGGCCGGACAGTTCGCGGTAGCCGCCCGGGTGACTCGGGGCACCCGGGGGGCGGCGGTGCATACGGGCGGCGGCGGCGCCGATGGGGGCGGCGCCAGGGCGGGTGGGGAGGCCGAGGTTGGTACGGGTGCCGGTGACGACGTAGCCCTTGACCCCGCCCGCGAGCGCGTTGCGTACGGCGCCGATGTCGTCGGCGGCGGACAGGGCGAGCCCGTTGGGCCAGCCCGCGGCGCGGGTCTCGGACAGGAGGGTGAGGCCGGAGCCGTCGGGCAGGTGGACGTCGGCGACACAGATGTCGCGGGGGTTGCCGATGCGGGGACGAGCCTCCGCGACGGACGAGGCCTCGATCACGTCGCGCACACCGAGCGCCCACAGATGGCGGGTGACGGTGGAGCGTACGCGGGGGTCGGCCACGACCACCATGGCGGTCGGCTTGTTCGGGCGGTAGGCGACCAGGCTTGCGGGCTGCTCGAGGAGAACGGACACCAGGCCTCCTGGGTGGGGGACGGGGCCGGCTTGTGGGGAGGAAGCCGGGACGAACCGTGCTTTCAAGGTCACAGTCGTCTTCGGCATCAAACCCGTCCGCCTTTAGAGAATGATCACGATCTAGTGAGTAACAATCTGTGCAATTCGGACACGCGATCGATCGCCCGAAGATCGAACGGTTTCGTCCTTTGTCGATACGCGGCCGAAAGTGGCCGTATCGACAAAGTGACGGACCGTCCGCCAGGACGGAAAAAGCCCCTGCGGACAGCGGACGCAGGGGGGTGCTCAGCGTGCCTGCGGGTCCCGGCGCTGCGGCAGCGTCACCACCGAGGCGTCCCCCGGACCGGCCGGCGGCAGACCCGCGACCTGGGCCAGCAGATCGCACCAGGACGCCAGATGCGCCCCGGTGTCGGGGACCCCGCCCCGGCCCTCGCGGGGCGTCCAGGAGGCACGGATCTCGATCTGGCTGGCGGCCGGGCGTTCGGACAGGCCGCCGAAGTAGTGGGAGCTCGCCCGCGTGACCGTGCCGCTCGGCTCACCGAACGCCAGCCCGCGCGCGGAGAGCGCCCCGGTGAGCCAGGACCAGCAGACCTCGGGCAGCAGCGGGTCGGCGGCCATCTCGGACTCCAGCTCCGCGCGCACCAGTGTCACCAGCCGGAAGGTGCCCCGCCAGGCGTCGTGCCCGGCCGGATCGTGCAGCAGCACCAGCCGGCCGTCGGCCAGATCCTGGTCGCCGTCGACGACCGCGGCCTCCAGCGCGTACGCGTGCGGTGCCAGCCGCTGCGGCGCGCGCGTCGGCTCCACCTCGATCTGCGGCCGCAGCCGCGCCGCTCTCAGCGCGTCCACGGCCGCCCGGAAGGGCAGCGGGGCCGACCTGCTCGCATGCCCCATGTCCTCCTCGGTGTCCTTCGCGTCGTCCATTCCGCCAGCGCCGTCCGACAGTCGTCCCTGAGCCGCAGCCATGCGGGGAAGATTAAGGGGAACGGGGGCCTCGTGCGGGGAGGGACACCCTGTTGCGCGGGGTCGGGCTTGCCGCGGACGCTCCCGGCACCGGCGGCCGCCCACCCCGGCCCGGCCGCCGCGCGGGCCGTGCGAGACTTGCCGTCGTGAGTGCCAACGACCGCCCCTCGGGCAAGCAGCCGACCGCCACGTACGACTCCGCCTTCCTCAAGGCCTGCCGGCGCGAGCCCGTGCCGCACACGCCGGTGTGGTTCATGCGGCAGGCCGGGCGCTCACTGCCTGAGTACCGCAAGGTCCGCGAGGGCATCCCGATGCTCGAGTCCTGCATGCGGCCCGAGCTGGTCACCGAGATCACCCTCCAGCCGGTGCGCCGGCACCACGTGGACGCGGCGATCTACTTCAGCGACATCGTCGTCCCGCTCAAGGCCATCGGCATCGACCTCGACATCAAGCCCGGCGTCGGCCCGGTCGTCGAGAATCCGATCCGCACCCGCGCGGACCTCGACCGGCTGCGTGACCTGACCCCCGAGGACGTCTCCTACGTCACCGAGGCGATCGGCCTGCTGACCCGTGAGCTCGGCCCGACCCCGCTCATCGGCTTCGCCGGCGCCCCGTTCACGCTCGCCAGCTACCTCGTCGAGGGCGGCCCGTCCCGTACCTACGAGAACGCCAAGGCGATCATGTACGGCGACCCCGTGCTCTGGGCCGACCTGCTCGACCGTCTCGCCGACATCACGGCCGCGTTCCTCAAGGTGCAGATCGAGGCCGGCGCCTCCGCCGTGCAGCTGTTCGACTCCTGGGTCGGCGCGCTCGCCCCCGCCGACTACCGGCGTTCCGTCATGCCCGCCTCCGCCAAGGTGTTCCGGGCGGTCGCGGAGTACGGCGTGCCGCGCATCCACTTCGGGGTCGGCACCGGCGAACTGCTGAAGCTGATGGGCGAGGCCGGCGCCGATGTCGTCGGCGTCGACTGGCGGGTCCCGCTGGACGAGGCCGCCCGTCGGGTCGGTCCCGGCAAGGCGCTCCAGGGCAACCTCGACCCGACCGTGCTGTTCTCCTCCACCGAGGCCGTCGAGACCAGGACCCGCGAGGTCCTCGACGCCGCCGCGGACCTGGAGGGCCACATCTTCAACCTCGGCCACGGCGTCATGCCGTCCACCGACCCGGACGCGCTGACCCGGCTCGTGGAGCACGTCCACACGCACACCGCGCGCTGAGCCGGGCGGCCGCGTCCCCGCTCACCAGACGTGCCGCGCCCGCCTGCCGAACAGCAGGCCGCGCGGCTCCGGCGGCGGGGGCGTGCCCGGCTTGAGGGGCCAGGCCAGCAGCATGCCCGCGAGGAAGCCGACGACGTGGGCCGCGTACGCCACCGTGCCGGCGTCGGACACGCCCTCGCCGGACGAGTACAGCGCCTGGAGCACGAACCAGAAGCCCAGCACCAGCCAGGCCGGCAGCCTGAGCGGCAGGAAGACGAGGAAGGGCACGAGCACCCACACCCTGGCCTTCGGGTACAGCACGAGGTAGGCGCCCAGGACGCCCGCGATCGCGCCGGACGCGCCGATCAGGGGGTCGGCCGAGTCGGCGTTCAGGAGCGCGAAGCCGTACGACGCGGCGTAGCCGCAGACGCCGTAGAAGAGCGCGAACCGCACGTGCCCCATGCGGTCCTCTATGTTGTTGCCGAAGATCAGCAGGAACAGCATGTTGCCCAGCAGGTGCAGCCAGCCGCCGTGCAGGAACATCGCCGTGAGGACGGACAGTTCGGGGGACTTGTCGTAGCCCGGCGGGCTCAGCACACAGCCCGGTCCCTGCGCGCCCACCCCGACGTCGCCCGTGGGCACGAGCCGCGGCATCCGATGGTGGATCAACTCCTGCGGTACGGCCGCGTACTGGTCCAGGAACGCCTGCAGATGGCACAGCTGGGCCAGGCTGCTGTCGCCCGCCACGGAACCGGACAGGCCGGGCATGAACAGGAACACCAGGACGTTCGCGCCGACCAGCGCGTAGGTCACCACGGGGGTGCGGCGCGCGGGGTTCACATCATGGACGGGGATGACCACAAGGTAGATGTGCCCGCGATCCGGGCGGCGAATCGGTGAACACCGCCGTCGGCCCGCGCGTATGTCTCCTCAACCGCCCGCGGCACGGGGAAGGCGGGTCGCGGGGACGACGTGAGGAACAGGCGATGAACGACCGAGTTACTCCTCCGATGCACGCTCTGCCCGACGGCGAAGCCGAGATCTCGCTGGTTCTGCGGCTGCCCTGGGAGGACGTGGCGCGGCTGGGCCAGGAGGCCGGACGGCTGGCCTCGCAGATGCAGCGGCCGGTGACGCTGGACGAGGCGGTGAGCAACCGGCTGCGGTCCGCGCGGCCCGCCGCGCACGCGAAGCCGGCGGGGGAGCAGCCGGCGCCGGTGACGATGACGAGCGGAGCGTCGGTGTCGTCGCTGCCGCCGCGGCCTGCGGCGGACCAGGCACGGCAGGCCATCGAGCGGATCAACGGGACGGCTTAGCGCCGCGGGTGCCGGCGGGGCGCGGGCCGCGGTCGTACCGTGGCCGGTAGCGCCCCGCTCCTCTGTCAGGCGGGCTGCCCCACCGCCTTCGCCGCCTTGCGGGCGGCCACCAGGATCGGGTCCCAGACCGGTGAGAACGGAGGGGCGTAGCCCAGGTCGAGGGACGTCATCCGGTCCACCGTCATCCCGGCCGTCAGGGCCACCGCGGCGATGTCGACCCGCTTGCCCGCGCCCTCACGGCCCACGATCTGCACGCCGAGCAGCCGCCCCGTGCGGCGCTCGGCGAGCATCTTCACCGTCATGGAGGACGCGTTCGGGTAGTAGCCCGCGCGGCTGGTGGACTCGATGGTGACGGCTTCGAACCGCAGGCCGGCCCGGTGGGCGTCCTTCTCCCGCAGTCCGGTGCGGGCGATCTCCAGGTCGCACACCTTGCTGACCGCCGTGCCGACCACCCCCGGGAAGGTCGCGTAACCGCCGCCGACGTTCGTGCCGATGATCTGGCCGTGCTTGTTGGCGTGCGTGCCCAGGGCGATGTGCCGGTCCTGGCCGGAGACCAGGTCGAGGACCTCCACGCAGTCGCCGCCGGCCCAGATGTTCTCGTGTCCGCGCACCCGCATCGCCAGGTCCGTCAACAGGCCGCCGTGGGCGCCGAGAGGCAGCCCAGCCGCCGCGGCGAGCGTGGTGTCCGGGCGCACGCCGATGCCGAGCACCACCACGTCCGCCGGATACTCGGTGTCCTCGGTGGCCACCGCCCGCACCCGGCCGTCGTCGCCCGTGAGCAGTTCGGTCACCTCGGCGTCGTTCACCATGGTGATGCCCAGACCCTCCATGGCCTCGTGCACCAGCCGCCCCATGTCCGGGTCGAGCGTCGACATCGGCTCCCTGCCCCGGTTGACGACCGTCACCTGGTAGCCGCGTTTGATGAGCGCCTCGGCCATCTCGACGCCGATGTAGCCCGCGCCGACCACCACCGCGCGCCGGCCACGCGTGCCGGCCAGCGTGTCGAGGAGCGCCTGGCCGTCGTCGAGCGTCTGCACACCGTGCACGCCGGCCGCGTCGACGCCCGGCAGGTCCGGCCGGATCGGGCGGGCGCCGGTCGCGATCACCAGCTGGTCGTACGACGTCCAGGACTCGGCGCCGGAATCGACGGCACGCGCGCGTACCCGCCCTGCGGCCACGTCGATCTCCGTGACCTCGGTACGCATCCGCAGGTCGATGTCACGGTCCCGGTGCTCCTCGGGCGTCCGGGCGATCAGCTCGTCCGGCCCGGCGACGTCACCGCCCACCCAGTACGGGATGCCGCACGCCGAGTACGAGGTGAAGTGGCCCCGCTCGAACGCCACGATCTCCAGCTCGTCGGGGCCCTTCAGACGCCGCGCCTGCGACGCCGCGGACATCCCCGCGGCGTCGCCGCCGATCACCACCAGACGCTCCGCCCCACGCTTCGTACGGCTCATGCTCATGCGGACACGCTACTGGGGACGGCACTGACGGCGTTCCGGTCCCGTGCGGGCGGCCGGCTTGCCGGGCGGGTTCAGTTCTCCTCGCCGCCCTGCCGCGGGCGCGTGGGCTCGGGCGCCTGCCGGGCCGTCGGCAGCGGGCCCGGCGCGGTCGTCGCGGGCGCGGCGGCCGGCCGGCGCGGCATCCGGGGTCGTACGATCCGCAGCCACACCAGGACCATCAGCGCGATCACCGCGACGAACGGGAGCACCGCGCCGATCGCCACGGCGAGCCAGCGCAGCATCGTCACGAACGCGTCCCAGCCGCCCGCGAGCGCGTCCACGAACCCGGGTTCCTCGTCCTCGGGCACCGCCTTCTTCACCGGCGTCTCCGACAGGGACAGGGTGATGGTGGCGAGGCTGGTGCGGTCCTTCAGGGACGCCTGCTGGGCCATCAGCGCCTCCAGGTCGGACTCCCGCCGGCTCAGCTCCCCCTCCAGCGTCACCACGTCGCTCAGCCTGGTCGCCTGGTCCATCAGTTCACGCACCCGCGCCACGCTGGCGCGCTGCGACCTGATCCGGCTGTCCACGTCGACGACCTGGTCGGTGACGTCCTGCGCCTTCGCGGTGCGTTCGAGGAGCTTGCCCGCGCCCTGGAGATCGGCGAGTACGTCGTCGTACCGGTCGACGGGCACCCGCAGCACGACCCGGGTGCGCTCGCGGCCCTCGTCGTCCCGGTTGGTGGACTCGTCGCCGACGTAGCCGCCCGCGTTCTCGATGGTGGTGCGGGCCTCGCCGAGAGCCTTCGGCACGTCCTTGACCTGCACGGTCAGTGACGCGGTGCGGATGATGCGGCTCGTGCCGGCCTTGGGCGGCGCGGTCGCCCGTGAGCCGCCCGCCCCGCTGCCGCTGTCCGTGACGCCCTCGGGGGCGGCTCCCTTGGCGTCGCTCTGCGCGGCGGCCCCCTTCTCGGACATGGCGCCGGAATCGGCAGCACCGCCGCCGTTGCAGCCGGTCAGTGCGAGGGCCGCGACCAGCAGAGTCCCGGCCAGGGCCCGGCCGGGTCGTACGGAACGTCGTGTGCGCATGTGGGTCTACCCCCGGGGGTCGTGACGACTGACGCTCCTTCGACGCCGGACCGGGACGGAACGTTGGGGCGCCCCGGTCCCGATGCGGTCACGGTCAGGACTCGTGAAGGACACCGGGGCCTCGGCGGGAGTGTCAGTGGGGTCTGAGAAAGTGGGCACATGAGCGCAACGGGTGCAGGTCGGGTCGTCGTCGTCGGAGCCGGGATCGCGGGGCTCGCCGCCGCCCACCGGCTGCTGGACCGCGGGGCGGACGTGACCGTGCTGGAGGCCTCCGACCGCGTCGGCGGCAAGCTGCTGCCCGGCGAGATCGCGGGCGCCCGGGTCGACCTCGGTGCCGAGTCGATGCTCGCCCGCCGCCCCGAGGCCGTCGCCCTCGCCCGCGAGGTGGGCCTGGGCGACCGGCTCCGGCCGCCCGCCACCGCGACCGCCTCGCTGTGGACCCGCGGCGCCCTGCGCCCCATGCCCAAGGGCCATGTGATGGGCGTCCCCGGCACCGCCGCCGCCCTGGCCGGCGTGCTCTCCGAGGACGGCCTCGCCCGTATCACCCGCGACGCCGACCTGCCCCGCACGGAGGTCGGCGACGACGTGGCGGTCGGGGAGTTCGTGGCCGCGCGCCTGGGCCGCGAGGTCGTCGACCGCCTCGTCGAGCCCCTGCTGGGCGGGGTCTACGCGGGCGACGCGTACCGCATCTCGATGCGCTCGGCCGTCCCGCAGCTCTTCCAGGCCGCCCGGACCCACGACTCCCTGACCGAGGCCGTCCGTGAGATCCAGGCGAAGGCGGCGGCCGGCGGGCAGACCGGCCCGGTGTTCATGGGCATCGAGGGCGGTGTCGGCACCCTTCCGCTCGCGGTCGCCGCGTCGGTGCGGGCGCGCGGGGGCGAGATCCTGACCCGGACACCGGTGACGGAACTGCGCCGCGAGCCGGCCGGCAGATGGCGGATCGTCGCCGGTGAGCGCGTCCTGACCGCCGACGCGGTCGTCGTCGCCGTCCCCGCCCCGGCCGCCGCCGCCCTCCTGCGCACCGAGGCCCCCGAGGCCGCCGCCGAGCTCGCCGGCGTCGAGTACGCCTCCATGGCCCTGATCACCCTCGCCTACCGCCGCGCGGACGCCACGCTCCCCGAGGGCAGCGGCTTCCTGGTCCCGCCCGTGGACGGACGCACCATCAAGGCGTCCACCTTCGCCTCCCGCAAGTGGGGCTGGATCGCCGACGAGAATCCGGACCTCCTGGTCCTGCGCACCTCCGTCGGCCGGCACGGCGAGACGGAGGTCCTCCAGCGCGAGGACGCCGAACTCGTCGACGTCTCGCGCCACGATCTGCGGGAGGCCACCGGACTCGACGCCGCCCCCGTCGACACCCGCGTCACCCGCTGGACCGACGGCCTGCCCCAGTACCCCGTCGGCCACCACGCGCGCGTGGCCCGCGTCCGCGCCCACGTCGGCAGACTTCCGGGCCTGGCGGTGTGCGGCGCGCAGTACGACGGCGTCGGCATCCCCGCGTGCGTCGCGAGCGCGTACGCGGCGGTGGACCAGATCGGCGGCGATCCGGGCGCGGTGCGGGAACTCACGGCCGACCCGGTGCCGAGCCTGCACGGCGAAGCGGGAGAATGAGGCCATGAGTGACGACGCCCCCACCACCGAGCCCGGCAGGATCCCGAACAAGGGCAAGCTGGCCAAGGACCTGAACGAGGTCATCCGCTACACCCTCTGGTCGGTCTTCAAACTGAAGGACGTCCTGCCCGAGGACCGCACCGGTTACGCCGACGAGGTCCAGGAGCTGTTCGACCAGCTCGCCGCCAAGGACGTGACGATCCGCGGCACCTACGACGTGTCCGGCCTGCGCGCCGACGCCGACCTCATGATCTGGTGGCACGCGGAGACCAGCGACCAGCTCCAGGAGGCGTACAACCTCTTCCGCCGGACCAGGCTGGGCCGCGCGCTGGAGCCGGTGTGGTCGAACATGGCGCTGCACCGCCCCGCCGAGTTCAACCGCTCGCACGTCCCGGCGTTCCTCGCCGACGAGACGCCCCGCGACTACATCAGCGTCTACCCGTTCGTGCGCTCCTACGACTGGTACCTGCTGCCCGACGAGGACCGCCGCCGCATGCTCGCCGACCACGGCAAGATGGCCCGCGGCTTCCCGGACGTGCGCGCCAACACGGTCGCCTCGTTCTCCCTCGGCGACTACGAGTGGATCCTCGCCTTCGAGGCCGACGAGCTGTACCGCATCGTCGACCTCATGCGCCACCTGCGCGCCTCGGAGGCCCGGATGCACGTCCGCGAGGAGGTGCCCTTCTACACCGGGCGCCGCAAGTCCGTGGCCGAGCTGGTCGCGGGCCTCGCCTGATCAGCGGGTGAGCGCGGCGGCGGCCGGCTTCTTCGGGGACCGGTCGCCGGGCCGCACCGGCTTCGGCTCGGGGTGCGGCGCGCAGTCCGCGCGCCGCACCGGGAGGTCGCCCTCCAGCAGATACGCGTCCAGGTGCCCGTTGACGCAGGCGTTCGGCCCGTACGCGATACCGTGCGTGCCCGCGCCCCGCTCGGTGACCAGCGCCGAGCCCCACAGCCGCCGGTGCAGTTCCCGGGCGCCGCGGTACGGCGTGGCCGCGTCCCGCTCGGCCGCCAGGATCAGGGTCGGCGGCAGCTCACCCGGGCCGGTGCGCACGTCGAGGGGCTGCTGCCGGGGCGCCGGCCAGTAGGCGCACGGCAGGTTCGTCCACACGTTGTCCCAGGTCTCGAAGGGCGCGACGCGCGCGAGCCGGGTGTTGTCCCGGTCCCACACCTCCCAATCCGTCGGCCAGGGCGCGTCGTTGCACTCGACGGCGGTGTACACGGCGTGCGCGTTCTCCGCCTCGGCCGCCGCCTCCGGATGCGGTCCGGCCTGCTCGATCAGCGGCTTCGGGTCGCCCTTCAGATACGCCGACAGCGCCTGCGCGCGATGCGGCCAGTAGTCGTCGTAGTACCCGGCCGACAGGAACGCCCCCTGCAACTGCCCGGGCCCGACCTTCCCGCCCGCAGGCTCCGCCGCCAGCCGCGCCGCCGCCCTCTCGTAGCTGTCCAGCACCTCGTCGGCCGTGTCACCGAGCCCGTACACGCCGTCATGCCGGGCGGCCCACTCCCGGAAGTCCGCCCAGCGGTCCTCGAACGCGGCCGACTGGTCGAGGTTGTTGCGGTACCAGACCTGCTCGGGGTCCGGGTTCACCGCCGAGTCGAACACCATCCGCCGGACGTGCGAGGGGAACAGGGTCGCGTACAGCGCCCCGAAGTACGTGCCGTACGACGTGCCCAGGAACGTCAGTCTCCGCTCGCCGAGCGCGGCGCGCAGGACGTCCAGGTCACGGGCGTTGTTGAGGGAGGTGTAGTGGCGCAGCGCGTCGCCCGCGCGCCGCGCGCAGCCCCGCGCGTAGGCCTGCGCCCGCGCGACGCGTTCCTTCTTGTACGACTCCGAGGGGTGCGTCGGTGCCGGCGAGGGCGCCTTGAAGAACTGTCGGGGGTCCTTGCAGGACAGGGGCGCGGAACGGCCCACCCCGCGCGGGGCGTAGCCGACCAGGTCGTACGCCGCCGCCAGCCGCTTCCACTCGGGGACCACGCCGATCAGCGGGAAGTACATGCCGGACGCGCCCGGCCCGCCCGGATTGAACACCAGGGCGCCCTGCCGGGGCACCCGGCGCTCGCTGTGGTGCGGGTCCTTCCGGGTGGCCCGCACCCGGCTGACGGTCAGCTTGATCTGCCGGCCGTCGGGGTGGGCGTAGTCGAGCGGCACGGACACCGTGCCGCACCGCACCGTGCCCGGCAGGTCCTCCGTGGCCGGGCACGTGCCGAAGCCGATGCCCGTCGCCCGGGCGCGCGCGGCGGCCACCGCCGTGCCGCGCAGCTCGGCCGCCGGGTCCTTGCT
>NZ_JBSFTY010000144.1:0-13824 GCF_053591515.1 Streptomyces sp. NPDC003011 | reverse complement strand
GAACCGGGGCCCACCTCCGTCAGGAGGTGGGCCCCGGTTCCGTTCTGCGGACGAAGGGTCAGTCGATCGACGGCTTCTCCCGGCGTTCCGTGCCCCCGCCGTTGTCGGAGGATCCGCCGCCGCCCGAACCGCCGCCCATGCCACCGAAGTTGCCCATGGCGCCGGACAGACCCTTGAGGGCGTCGCCGATTTCGCTGGGGACGATCCAGAGCTTGTTGGCGTCGCCCTCGGCGATCTTCGGGAGCATCTGGAGGTACTGGTAGGAGAGGAGCTTCTGGTCCGCGTCGCCGGCGTGGATCGCCTCGAAGACCGTACGGACCGCCTGGGCCTCGCCCTCGGCGCGCAGGGCTGCGGCCTTGGCCTCACCTTCGGCCCGCAGGATCTGGGACTGCTTCTCACCTTCGGCGGTGAGGATGGCGGCCTGGCGGGTGCCTTCCGCGGTGAGGATCGCGGCGCGCTTGTCACGGTCGGCGCGCATCTGCTTCTCCATCGAGTCCTGGATGGAGGTGGGCGGTTCGATCGCCTTGAGTTCGACACGGTTGACGCGGATGCCCCACTTGCCGGTGGCCTCGTCGAGGACTCCGCGCAGGGCCGCGTTGATCTCCTCGCGGGAGGTCAGGGTCCGCTCCAGGTCCATGCCACCGATGATGTTGCGGAGCGTGGTGACGGTGAGCTGCTCGATCGCCTGGATGTAGCTGGCGACTTCGTACGTCGCCGCCCGCGCGTCGGTCACCTGGTAGTAGATGACCGTGTCGATGTTGACGACCAGGTTGTCCTGGGTGATCACCGGCTGCGGCGGGAACGGCACGACCTGTTCGCGCAGGTCGATGCGGTTGCGGATGGTGTCGATGAACGGAACGACGATGTTGAGTCCCGCGTTGAGGGTCCGCGTGTAGCGGCCGAACCGCTCGACGATCGCGGCGCTTGCCTGCGGGATGACCTGGATCGTCTTGATCAGTGCGATGAAGACCAACACCACCAGAATGATCAAGACGATGATGACCGGTTCCATCGTGCTCCCCGTACCCTTCTCCGCCTCGGCGCTTTCGGAAGATCTTATGGTTGTTGAAGATCTTGCTGGTCGAGTCTGTCAGACCGTCGCGTGCCTCGTGGGCGTTCCGTTCAGTTGCGTCATGTCCCAACTGACGTGCTCACATGACGATCGCGGTGGCGCCCTCGATCTCCACGACGTCCACTTCCTCGCCCACCTCGTAGGCGCGGCCGGTGTCGAGGGAGCGGGCCGACCAGACCTCACCGGCGAGCTTGATCCGGCCGCCGGTGCCGTCGACGCGTTCCAGGACGAGGGCTTGTCTGCCCTTCAACGCGTCCACGCCGGTGACGAACTGGGGTCGCTGGGCTCGGTGCCGGGTGGCGATGGGCCGTACGACCGCGATGAGGGCGACCGAGACGACGGTGAAGACGAGGACCTGGGCGACTGCGCCCCCGCCCAGGCCGGCCGCGGCAGCGGCGGCCACGGCGCCCGCCGCGAGCATGCCGAGTTCCGGCATCGCGGTCACCACGAGCGGGATTCCGAGCGCTGCCGCGCCGATGAGCCACCACACCCATGCGTCGATGTCGTTCACATGGTCATGGTAGGTCCGCGGGTCCCGCCTCCGACAGGGCACCGGGGCCGTGAACGGCCTTTTCTGCCCCGGAGTTTCACACCACGTCGCCGGTTCAGGACAGCGGAAGGCCCTGTGCGGTCCAGCGCTCGCCGACCTGCTCGACGACGAGCGGCAGGCCGAAGCAGAGGGAGAGGTTGCGGGAGGTGAGTTCGAGCTCCAGCGGACCGGCGGCGAGCACCTTGCCCTGACGGATCATCAGGACGTGGGTGAAGCCGGGGGCGATCTCCTCGACGTGGTGGGTGACCATCAGCATCGAGGGGGCGATGGGGTCGCGGGCCAGGCGGCCGAGCCGGCGTACCAGGTCCTCACGGCCTCCGAGGTCGAGGCCGGCGGCGGGCTCGTCGAGGAGCAGCAGCTCGGGGTCGGTCATCAGGGCGCGGGCGATGAGGGTGCGCTTGCGCTCGCCCTCGGAGAGGGTGCCGAACCGGCGCTCCAGGTAGTCGCTCATGCCGAGGCGGTCGAGGAAGGCGCGGGCGCGCTGCTCGTCGATGTCCTCGTACTCCTCCTGCCAGCCGGCGGTCATGCCGTACGCGGCGGTGAGCACGGTCTGCAGGACGGTCTGCCGCTTGGGCAGCTTGTCGGCCATGGCGATGCCGGCCATGCCGATGCGGGGGCGCAGCTCGAAGACGTCGGTGCCGGGCTTGCCGAGGGTCTCACCGAGGATGGTGGCGGTGCCCGTGCTGGGGTAGAGGTAGCTGGACGCGACGTTCAGGAGGGTGGTCTTGCCGGCGCCGTTGGGGCCCAGGATGACCCAGCGCTCGCCCTCCTTCACCGACCAGGAGACCTGGTCCACCAGAGCCCGGCCCTCGCGGACCACGGATACGTCCTGAAGCTCCAGAACATCGCTCATGAGCGCGTTGTCTCCCCTTGCAGTGTGGCCGGTCTCGGCTGTCGCGTTCGCCTGTGGCGCGGTCCGCCGCGCCGGTGGGCGCAGCCCTCCAGGAAATCTACGCCACCGGTCGGCCGTCCCCATCCATCGGTCCGGTCCTTAGGGTGGGGGGATGCTTTCGGAACCACGCTCTGGACTTCTTGCCGCTTGGGGAAATGCCCTGTTGGCCGGACTTGTGTCACCGGATGACGCCGTGCTCGCGATCGTCGGGGAGGACGCGGTGCACCGGGTCGAGGGGCTGCCGGGTGAGCCGGCGCCGGTCGGTCTCACGCTCGCGCTGGGGCGGCTGCGGTCGCTCGGGGTGGCGGGGCTGCGGGTCGCGCTGCCCGCGCCCGGTCATCCGCTGGGGCTGAGCGGGCCGCCGGAGTTCAACGCGCGGGCGTTGGCCGCGGAGCAGGCCGTGATCTGTCACGGGGCCGCGCTCGGGTTGGTGCCCGAGGTGTATGAGGCCGGTCCTGAGGGTGATGTGCATGTCGAGGTCGTGTGGCATGTGCTGCCCGTGCGGGAGGCGCCGCCCGCGGACGTGCCGTCGCTCGGGGAGGCCGAGCGGGAGCTGGCGGAGGCGCTGCGGGAGGCGACCGAGGTGCTGACGCGGTTGGACGTGGCCGGGTCGGGGCCGGTGGCGGAGGCGGCGCTCGAGGCGTACCGGGCGCGGGCCGAGCGGGGTCGGGAGGTGCTGGCCCCGGGGTATCCGCCGCGTGCGGTGCGGGTGCTGGAGCTGGCGCAGCGGGTGGGGCTGCTCGTCTCGGTGGCGTACGAGAACGGGCACGGGGCCGCGGTGAGCTCCGCGGAGATGGCGGCTCGGGCCGAGGCGTTGCGGCCGGTGGAGCGGACGGCTCGGCGGGCGCAGGTGGCCGCGTACAACGCGTATGTGGAGGAGCGGGAGAGAGGGGCGTGGTGAGCGCGGGTCCAGGGCGTGCCCGGTGTCGGGGCAGGCGGCGCGGTCCGGCGCCGGCGGGGTGCCGCCGCGCCGGCCCGCGCCGTCCCGGGCGGCACGACTGCCGGCCGTGACGTGGGGAAGGGCTCCCCGGAGTCGTCCTTGACTCTGGGGAGCCCTTCGTCGGCCGAGGTCGTGTCAGTCGTTCTCGCACTGGTTGCCGAAGGCGGGGTTCAGCAGGGCGATGATGTCGACGGTGTTGCCGCAGACGTTCACCGGGACGTGGATCGGGACCTGGACGATGTTGCCCGAGAGGACGCCCGGCGACTTCACGGCCGCGGCGTCGGCACCCGCGTCGGCGACTGCGGCGCCCGCGGAGGCACCCGTGGCGATACCGGCGACGGTGAGGGCCACGGCGGCCTTCTTGGCGATGTTCATGAGAAGCGCTCCTCCTGCGTGTGCGTGTCCGACCCGGCCACGGGTCGTGCGCTGATCAACGCGGGAGGAATCCGCGACGGTACGGGAAGGCGCGTACCGCTGCCCGTTCGGGTCATTGGGACGACAAACGGACCGGCCTCCCGGGTGGGGCCGGGAGGCCGGAAGTCGTTGCCGGTCGGTGACCGGTGTCAGTGGTTGACGCCGAGGTTGCCGAAGGCGGGGTTCAGCACGCCGATGACGTTCACGCTGTTGCCGACCGCGTTCACCGGGACGTGCACCGGGGCCTGGACGAGGTTGCCCGAGGCGACGCCCGGGGAGCCCACGGCCTTGCCGTCGGCCACCGCGCCGTCGGTGGCGGAGGCCATACCGGCGCCGGCGGCGATCAGTCCGCCGGCCATCATCGTCACGGCCGCTGCCTTCTTCAGGTTCTTCACTTCTGAGCCCTCCCTGGTGGTCGCCGCGGCAGTCGCCGCGGCACGCACTGGAGAACGGCGGAGGCCCGCGAAGGATGCGCCATCCGGGGGACATTCCCACGACGGTATGAATCTCAGTCCGGAGCGCGACGTTCCGTATTGCCGTGCGGAGAGCCTTTCAGCCGGTCAGGCCATGGCGTACGGCCCACAGGGCGGCCTGGGTGCGGTCGGACAGGTCGAGTTTCATCAGGATGTTCGAGACGTGTGTCTTGACCGTCTTCTCGGAGAGCACCAGGGCGCGGGCGATCTCGCGGTTGGAGCGGCCGTCCGCTATCAGCGCGAGCACCTCGCGCTCCCGCTCGGTGAGCGAACCGCTTCTCCCCTGGCCCGAGTTGGTCGCCTCCTGGGACAGCAGGGCGCCGGCGACCTCGGGTTGCAGGAGGATGTGGCCCGCGTGCACGGAGCGGATGGCGCCGGCCAGGGCGTCGGGGTCGACGTCCTTGTAGACGTAACCGGCGGCACCCGCGCGCAGGGCCGGGACGACCGTGCGCTGCTCGGTGAAGCTGGTGACGATGAGCACGCGCGCGGGGTTGTTCAGTTCGCGGAGCTTGCGCAGGGCGTCGACGCCGTCCATGCCCGGCATCTTCACGTCCATGAGGACGACGTCGGGCTTGAGTTCCTCCGCGCGGGCGACGCCTTCGGCGCCGTCGGCCGCCTCGCCGACGACCTCGATGTCGTCCTGCACTTCGAGGAACGTGCGCAGTCCCCGGCGGACCACCTGGTGGTCGTCGACGAGCAGCACCTTGATGGGGTCAGCCACCGGGCACCTCCATCTCGATCGTGGTGCCCTTGCCGGGCGCCGATTCCACCGTCAGCGTGCCACCGACGCCGCTCGTGCGGTCCCGCATGGAGACCAGGCCGAGGTGGCGTCCCGCGCGGCGGGTCCCGTGGGGGTCGAAGCCACTGCCGTCGTCCGTCACCCGCAGGACTGCTCCGTTGCCCCGCCGGTCCAGCGTCACGTCGACGTGCTCGGCGGCCGAGTGCCGCAGGGCGTTGTGCAGGGCCTCCTGGGCGACCCGGAGCAGCGCCTCCTCCTGGGCGGCGGGCAGGGCGCGGACGCCGTGGCTCGCGAAGGTCACGCGCGCGATGTGGGCGCGGTCGAGCACGTGGATCTGAGTGCGCAGGGTCGCGACCAGGCCGTCCTCGTCCAGTGCGGCGGGGCGCAGCTCGACGACCGCGGCGCGCAGTTCGTCGGCGGCCTCGGCGGCGAGCGCGGCCACCTGCTGGAGTTCGCCCTTGGCGCGGGACGGGTCGCGGTCGACGAGGGCGGCGGCGGCCTGGGCGGTCAGGCGCAGGGAGAAGAGTTTCTGGCTGACCGCGTCGTGCAGTTCGTGGGCGAGCCGGGAGCGTTCCTCGGCGATGGTCAGCTCGCGGCTGCGTTCGTAGAGGCGGGCGTTGGTGAGGGCGATGGCGGCGTGCTGGGCGAGGATGCCCAGGAGTTCCTCGTCCTCGGCGGTGAAGCCGCAGCTGCCCTCGGGTTTGGGGCAGTTCTTGTTCGCGAGGAACAGGGCGCCGATGACCTCGTCCTCGTCCCGGATCGGCAGGCCCAGGAAGTCCGACATCTCGGGGTGGGCGGAGGGCCAGCCCTCGAAACGGGGGTCCTTGCGCACGTCGGCGAGACGCTCGGGCCGGGCCTCGTGCAGCATCGCGGCGAGGATGCCGTGCTGGCGCGGGAGCGGGCCGATGGCCTTCCACTGCGCGTCGCTGACGCCGTCGACCACGAACTGGGCGAAGCCGCCGTGGTCGTCGGGGACGCCGAGGGCGGCGCACTGGGCGTCGAGCAGTTCACGGGCGGAGGCGACGATCGTCTTGAGGACGTCGCGCACCTCCAGGTGCCTGCTCATGGCCAGCAGCGCGGAACTCACCGCGGCGAGGCCGGACCGGGGGCCTTGACTCATGCCCTCACCGTACCGGCGGGGTGTGACACTCCGTATCGGTCCTGTGGCGGCCGTCACCTAGGCCGGTGGGTCTAGGCCGAAGGGCCTGCGGTGTTGCGGCCCGCGTCCGAGGCGGAGCGGGTGGCCCGGTTCCTAGGTTGGGGGCACGCCGGACAGGAGGCGTGCGGGACGAGGGGATGTGGGTCATGCCGGTAGCGATCATCACGGGGGCCTCGAAGGGGCTGGGGCGGGCGCTGGCCGACGCGCTGGCCGCCCGGGGCTGGGATCTGGTGCTCGACGCCAGGGGCACCGAGGCCCTCACTGAGGCGGCACGGGCCGTGTCCGCCCACAAAACGCGGGTGACGGCCCTGCCGGGAGACGTCACGGACGCCGGGCACCGCGCCGGGCTGGTGGCGGCGGCCCGGCGGCTCGGCGGGGTGGACCTGCTGGTGAGCAACGCGAGCGCGCTGGGCGCCGAGCCGCTGGTCCCGCTGGAGAAGCTGCCCCTGGAGGGGTTGCGGCGGGCCCTGGAGGTGAACCTGGTGGCCGCGCTGGGCCTGGTGCAGGAGGCGCTGCCGCTGCTGCGGGCGGCCGAGGCGGGTGCGGTGATCACGGTCAGCTCGGACGCGGCCGCCGAGGCGTACGAGACGTGGGGCGGCTACGGGGCGTCGAAGGCGGCCCTGGACCAGTTGGCGGCGGTGCTGGGCCGGGAGGAGCCCGGGCTGCGGGTCTGGGCGGTCGACCCCGGGGACATGGCGACGGACCTGTACGCGGCGGCCGTACCGGGCGACGAGGATCCGCGGCCGGAGCCGGCGGGTGTGGTCCCGGCGTTCCTGCGGCTGCTGGACGAACGTCCCGTGAGCGGGCGCTACGGGGCTCCCGCGCTGCTGGAGTCACGATGACGCCGGCGATGGGGGTGCCCGCGGCCGAGCCCGTCCGGGAGTGGGGGAAGGTTCCGCGGGAGCTGTCGGCGCGGGTGCCGGCCGAGCAGCGCGGGGCCGGGCGCGACCGGGACGCCGTACGGCTGCTGGTGTCGCGGGGCACGGAGGTGGAGCACCACGCGTTCGCGGAGTTGCCCCGGCTGCTGCGGGCGGGGGACCTGTTGATCGTCAACACGTCTGCCACGCTGGCCGCCGCCGTCGACGGGCGGATCGGGCACGCGCGCGTGGTGGTGCACTTCTCGACGCGTGGGGACGACGGGCGGTGGGCGGTCGAGCTGCGGGATCCCGACGGGAAGGGCACCACGCGCGCGCGGGCGGGCGGGCCCGCGGGGACGGAGGTGCGGCTGCCGGCGGGGGCGCGGCTGGTTCTGGAGGAGCCGGTGGCGAGGGAAGGCGAGCGGCTGTGGTGGGCACGGGTCCCGGGCACAGGGGGTTCGGGGGTGCTGGGGCTCCTACGCGGGTACGGGCGGCCCATTCGCTACTCCTACACGGAGCGGGACCAGCCGTTGTCCGTCTACCAGACGGTGTTCGCGCTGCCGTCGCCGGACGGGGCGGGCAGCGCGGAGATGCCGAGTGCGGCGCGGCCGTTCACCGCGCGGCTGGTGGCGGAGCTGGTGAGCCGCGGGGTGCAGTTCGCGCCGGTCACGCTGCACACCGGGGTGGCCTCGGCGGAGGCGCACGAGCCGCCGTATCCGGAGCGGTTCGCGGTGCCGGCGGCTTCGGCGCGGCTGATCAACGCGGTGCGGGCGGGGGACGGCCGGGTCGTGGCGGTCGGGACGACGGCCGTCCGGGCCGTGGAGTCGGCGGCCGGTCCCGACGGCCTCGTCCGCGCGCGTGAGGGCTGGACCGGTCTCGTGGTCACCCCGCAGCGCGGGGTGCGGGTGGTGGACGGTCTGCTCACCGGGCTGCACGAGCCGGAGGCCTCGCATCTGCTGATGCTGGAGGCGGTCGCCGGGCGGGCCGCGATCGAGCGCGGTTACGAGGAGGCGCTGCGCGGGCGCTACCTGTGGCATGAGTTCGGGGACGTGCACCTCGTCCTCCCGGCCGAGTAGGCCGAGTAGGCCGAGTAGGCCGAGTACGCCGAGTAGGCCGAGTACGCCGAGTAGGCCGAGTACGCCGAGTACGCCGAGTACGCCGACGAGACCTCAAGGCCCGGGCCGACGAGGCCGAGAGCCCTCACACAGAGCATTGCGTCAGCAACTGCCAGTGAGGCAACCGAGCGGCCGGTGTGAGCCCGCACATAGGGCGCAGATCACCTACGAAGCGAAATAGGAGACAAAGGCCTGCGCCCTGAACGGGCCGGACGTCTTGGTTTGTCCTATTTAGCCCTCCCCTGATCCACTACCCCTCTTCGTAGGTCACACCTTTGCCTGGGCATTTTGCGGCCGCTAAGAATTGCTCTCGTCGCTCAACGCCGCGGGTTCCGCCCGCGGCGTTTGTGCCGGAAGCACCCGTGTCCCCACCGGACGAAGAGCGACCTCCGCGCTATTCGAAGAGGTCCATCCCCCATGCCCAAGAACATCAAGACTCGAAGTCGTGCCCTGACCCGGACGCACAAGATCGCGATGACCGGTGTCGCCACGCTCGGTGCCGCCGCCGTCGCGTTCACCGCGGTTCCGGGCGGACAGACGACCACCTCCGAGGCCGCCTCCGCGCCGGCCCGGGTGGCCTACAGCTCCGAGCAGCTCAAGGGCCTGCAGTCGGGCGTCACCGAGCAGCTCGCCGGCGCCAGCCTGCAGGGCAAGGCCATCGAGGCCAAGGAGAAGGCCAAGGAGAAGGCCGAGGCGGAAGCCAAGGCGAAGGCCGAGGCCAAGGCCAAGGCCGAAGCGGAAGCCGCCGCGAAGAAGAAGGCCGCCGAGGCCGCCGCCAAGAAGAAGGCCGAGCAGGAGCGCAAGGCGAAGGAGGCCGCGAGCCGGTCCGCCGAGCGCGCCCCGGTCAAGGCCGTGGCCGCGAAGACCTACGCCAACAACCTCGACGGCTGGATCAGGCAGGCCCTGGACATCATGAAGGCCAAGGGGATCCCGGGCTCGTACAACGGCCTGCACCGCAACATCCTGCGGGAGTCCTCGGGCAACCCGAACGCCATCAACAACTGGGACATCAACGCCATCAACGGCATCCCGTCGAAGGGGCTGCTCCAGGTCATCCCGCCGACCTTCGACGCGTACCACGTCTCCGGCACCTCGACGAACATCTACGACCCGGTCGCCAACATCACCGCCGCCGCGAACTACGCGGCCGACAAGTACGGCTCGATCGACAACGTCAACGGCGCGTACTGAGGCCGCGCGGACCTCTCGAACGCCGAAGGGCGGCACCCCCACCGGGGTGCCGCCCTTCACCGTCGTCCAGCGCCTCACCTGGCGGTGGTCACTTGCGCATGACCTCGGGCTCGTGGCGGCGCAGGAAGCGGGCCACGAAGAAGCCGCAGATCACGCCGAGGACGATCAGGGCGGCCATGTCCATGCCCCAGGCGCCGGCCGTGTGCTCCCACAGCGGGTCGGTGTCACCGCCGTCCTTGGGCGGGCTGATCTTGTTGAAGTCCAGCGTGGCGCCCGCGGCGGCGACCGCCCAGCGGGACGGCATCAGGTACGAGAACTCGTTGACGCCGACCGCGCCGTTCAGGGTGAAGAGGCAGCCGGTGAACACGACCTGGATGATCGCGAACATGACGAGCAGCGGCATGGTCTTCTCGGCCGTCTTCACCAGCGAGGAGATGATCAGGCCGAACATCATCGAGGTGAAGCCCAGCGCCATGATCGGGATGGAGAGCTCGATCATGGTGGCGCTGCCCAGGATCAGGCCCTGCTCGGGGATCTCGCGGGTGGCGAAGCCGATGACACCGACCAGCAGGCCCTGCAGCACGGTGATGACACCGAGGACGAACACCTTGGACATCAGGTACGCCGAGCGGGACAGACCGGTGGCGCGCTCCCGCTCGTAGATGACCCGTTCCTTGATCAGCTCACGGACGGAGTTCGCGGCGCCCGCGAAGCAGGCACCGACCGCGAGGATCAGCAGCACCGTGGTGGCCGTGCCGTTCGGGATGATCCGGCCGGTCTTCGGGTTGGCCGGGTTGGGCAGCAGGCTGTTGCCCGAGTCGATGAGCAGGCTCACCGCGCCCAGGACCGCCGGCAGGATCACCATCAGCGCCAGGAAGCCCTTGTCGGAGACGATCACCGAGACATAGCGGCGCACCAAGGTGACGAACTGGGACATCCAGCCCTGCGGCTTGGGCGGCTTCATCGCCTGCATCGGCGGCATCTGTACGGACTGCGGTGCGACGGCGTCGATGTCCGCGGCGTACATCTGGTAGTGCTGCGAGCCCTTCCAGCGGCCCGCCCAGTCGTAGTCGCGGTAGTTCTCGAAGGCGGAGAAGACGTCGGCCCAGGTGTCGTAACCGAAGAAGTTCAGCGCCTCCTCGGGCGGGCCGAAGTAGGCCACCGAACCGCCGGGCGCCATGACCAGGAGCTTGTCGCAGATGGCCAGCTCGGCCACGGAGTGGGTGACGACGAGGACCGTGCGGCCGTCGTCGGCGAGGCCGCGCAGCAGCTGCATGACGTCGCGGTCCATGCCCGGGTCGAGGCCGGAGGTCGGCTCGTCCAGGAAGATCAGCGACGGCTTGGTGAGCAGCTCCAGGGCCACCGAGACGCGCTTGCGCTGGCCGCCGGAGAGGGAGGTGACCTTCTTCTCCTTGTGGATGTCCAGCTTCAGTTCGCGCAGCACCTCACCGATCCGGGCGTCGCGCTCGGCGCCCGTGGTGTCGGCCGGGAAGCGCAGCTTGGCCGCGTACTTCAGAGCCTTCTTGACGGTCAGCTCCTTGTGCAGGATGTCGTCCTGCGGGACCAGACCGATGCGCTGGCGCAGCTCGGCGAACTGCTTGTACAGGTTCCGGTTGTCGTAGAGGACGTCGCCCTGGTTGGCGGGCCGGTAACCGGTGAGCGCCTTGAGCAGGGTCGACTTGCCGGAGCCGGACGGGCCGATGACCGCGATCAGCGACTTCTCCGGAACGCCGAAGGAGACGTCCCGCAGGATCTGCTTGCCGCCGTCGACCGTGACGGTCAGGTGGCGGGCCGAGAAGGAGATGTCACCGGTGTCGACGAACTCCTCAAGACGGTCGCCGACCAGGCGGAACGTGGAGTGGCCGACGCCGACGATGTCGTTCGGGCCCAGCAGCTGCACGCCGCCCTTGGCGATCGGCTGGCCGTTGACGTAGGTGCCGTTGTGCGAGCCCAGGTCACGGATCTCGTAGCGGCCCTCGGGCGTGGCGTGGAACTCCGCGTGGTGGCGGGAGACCTGGAGGTCGGAGACGACCAGGTCGTTCTCCAGGGCACGGCCGATGCGCATCACGCGGCCCAGCGAGAACTGGTGGAACGTGGTCGGGCTGCGGTCGCCGTAGACCGGCGGCGCCCCCGCGCCACCACCGGGAACCTGCTGTGCGAACTGCTCACCCGGCCCCTGCTGCTGCGGGACGTGCGGCGCGGGCTGCTGCGGCTGCTGCCAGCCGGGCGCCGGGGCCTGCTGCGGCGTCTGCGGCGGCGCCGCCTGCTGGGCGGCCCAGCCCGGGTTGGCGCCCTGCGCGGCGTACGGCTGCTGGGGCTGTGCCTGCGGCGAGGCGACGGCGGCCGCGGCGCCGGAGAGGTTCAGACGCGGTCCGTCGGTCGCGTTGCCGAGGTGCACGGACGAGCCGGGGCCGATGTCCACCTGATGGATCCGCTGCCCCTGCACGAACGTGCCGTTGGTGCTCCCGTGGTCCTCGATCACCCAACCCCGGCCGTTCCAGCTGATCGTGGCGTGCCGCCAGGAGACCCTGGCGTCGTCCAGCACCACGTCCCCCTGCGGATCACGTCCGAGGGTGTATGACCTGGACGCGTCGAGCGTCCAGGTCCGTCCATTCAATTCCAGTACGAGTTCCGGCACTCCATGCCCCACTGAGTAGTCCCCCGAGTTACCCCCATCACAGGGAGTCTAGGGATGTCGAACATCGTCGGGAACTATTTCAGGCTCGGCCCCCTGACCGAAAGTCGGGCCTTGTGAAGAAGGCGTACGCCCGCTTCGGCTGTTTCCGTTGACGGGGTTGAAACCGGACCCGAGAGTGGTAATCCACGCGAGGGGGACATGCGCGGCCACGCGGCCACGCCGCGGATCGGGGGGTCTGCCATGAGTGCGTCCATGAGCGGCGAGACCACACAGCACGGCGCGAGGCTGCCGTGGGGTGACATCCTGCTGTCCGCGATCGCCGCCGTGAGCTGGGCGTTGATCGGGATGGCGGGCACGGCGGCGCTGGGCCTGCGCCTGCTGGAGGCGGACGCGGCGGGCTCTCTGGGTCCGATGACCGCGGCGGTGGTGGCTCTCGGGGCGGGTGGTTCTGTCACGCCGTCCGGTGATGTGTCCGCGTTCGGACTGACCGGCGCGCAGGCGGCGACCGCCGTCGAGATCACGCCACTCGGGGTCAGCCTGGTGGGCGGGCTGCTGCTGGCGTGGTTCTTCTTACGGTCGCTGCGCGCGGCCGGAGCGGTGATCGCGCCGTCCGAACTCCTCGCGCGCGCGGGCGCGGTGGTCGCGTCGTTCGTGGCGATGCTGGGCGGGCTGGCCTGGGCGGGCCATGACGTCATCACGATCGACGGGAGCTCCCTGGGGCTCGACGACCTGCCGGGCACTGGCGGGAGCGGCGGTATCGAGGTGCCCGGCGTGGGTGACATCGGGGAGATCGGGGACATCGGAGGGCTGCTGCCGGACCAGATCGGCGAGCTGATCGACGCGCGGGCGGCGGTCGGCTTCACGGTGGACACCGCGCCGACGCTGCTCGGCGGGCTCGGCTGGTCGGCCGGCATCCTGCTGATCGCGCTGCTGGCCTCGCGCCGGACCCCGCTGCCGCGCGGCTGGGAGGCCGTGCACAGGGCGGTCCGGCCGGCCGCGTCCGCCCTGGTCACGGTGGTGCTGACGGCGGTGGCCGCGGGGTTCGCGGCGGCGGCGTACGCGGCGACCGGCGACGACCATCCCCGGCGGATCGCGGGGGCGGCGCTGCTGGGCGCGCCGAACGGGGTCTGGCTGGGCGTGCCGGTCGGCCTGTTCGTGCCGTGGGACGGCCGGGCGACCGGCGAACTGACCAGGCTCCTCCCGGACCCCCTCGACGACCTCATGGCGGGCGGCTCCGACCAGAACGTCACGCTGGGCCGACTGGCCGAGCTGGACGGGCGGGTGTGGCTGCTGGGGGTCGCGGCGGGGCTGATGATGCTGCTGGCGGGGGTGCTGACCGCCGTGCGCACGCCTGTGGCGGGGATGGCGGTGGGCGGGGGTGTGGGGAGCTCCGGTTCGGGAGTGGCTCCGGGTACGGGGCCGACGGGGGCCGGGGATTCCACGAGCGGGGCGCTCGGCGGTGTACGTGATCCCGGGGGCCTCCGGTTCGCGGGGCGGTGTGCGCTGCGGCTGGGCATCGCGACCGCGTTGGCACTGCCGCTGCTCGCGTGGCTGACGGAGGTGTCGGTCGACGCCTCGCTCTCCGTCCTCGGCTTCGACGCCTTCGGCGCCGGCATCGACCTGCACGGGCACCTCGGTATGGCGCTGCTCCTCGGTGCGGTGTGGGGGGCGGCCGCGGGAGCCGCCGGCCCGTTGTTGGCGACGATCCCGACCGGGTGGCCGTGGATCCGGGCGAAACCGGTGACCAGGGTCTGCCCGAACTCGGTCTTGAACTCGGCGAAGCG
>NZ_JBSFTY010000143.1:0-13999 GCF_053591515.1 Streptomyces sp. NPDC003011 | reverse complement strand
CGCTGGACCGTCGTCAACGCCCTGCCCCACGCGCGTGACCTGAACGAGTACGTCCAGGCGCTCGACACCCTGTGATTGTTCGGGTCCAGGGACTGGGACCGCGCCGCTCGGTACCGCCGTCGACCAGGCCCGGCTCGGGGCCGCGCTCTCCCGTATCGCGCACACGCCCGTCGAGCGCCTCCTGGCCCGCCCGGAACTGCCCGCCGGACAGGCGCTGGCCGCGCGCGGAGTGCCCGCCCGCACCGTCGACGGCTTCCTGCGCCCGCTGCTCGCCGCCCTGCTGTGCGACCCGGAGCTCACCACGTCCAGCCGGTGCGCGGACCTCGCGCTGCGCGCCTTCGCGCGCGGGCGGCTGTGCGTGCCCGAGGGCGGGGCCGAGGCGCTGCCGGAGCTGCTCGCGCGGACGCTGCCGCCGGGCACCGTGCGCACCGGCGTCCGGGTCACCTCGGTCTCCACCACGTCGGTGACCACCGCCGAGCACGGCGAGTTCCGCTGCCGGGCCGTGCTCCTCGCGACCGACGCGCGGGCCGCCGCCGAGCTGCTGCCCGGCCTGCGCGTACCGGACTTCCATCCGGTGACGGTGGTGCACCACACCACGGACGAGCCGCCGGCGACGGGCGCGTCCCTGCTGCTCGACGCGGACCGGGGCGGCCCGGTCGCGCACACCGCGGTGGTCAGCCAGGTCGACCCGTCCCGCGCGCCCGCGGGCCGCACCCTCGTCTCCTCGACGGTCCTCGGCCCGCCCCCGGCCGCCCTGGACACCGCCGTCCGCATGCATCTGGCGCGTCTGTACGGCACCTCGACCCGGCGCTGGGAGACCCTCGCCGTCCACCACACCGCCGAGGCGGTGCCCGCCATGCGACCGCCGCACGACCCGCGCCGTCCGGTGCGGCTGCTGGCGGGCCTGTACGTGTGCGGCGACCACCGGGACACCAGCACCGTCCAGGGCGCGCTGCACTCCGCCCACCGGGCGTCGGCGGCGATCCTGGCGGACCTGGGGGCGGCCGGGTCGCTGCACCGGGCGGAGCCGGTGCCCACAGCGCGGGCCGCCTGACCCGCCCCGCGGGCGCGGGGCACCGCGCGACCAGCCACCGCGCGGTCGCGCGGACCCCGCGGCCGTCGCGGTGACGGCGGTCGCCTCAGCCCAGCGCCGCCACCTTGTCGCGGTACCCGCGCACCGGTGCCGCGTCCTTGTACGGCTCCAGCCTTCGCTCGAAGTCCCGTACGTACTCGACCGCCCGCACCGACCGCATCTCGGCCGCCGCGCCGGCCGCCTCGGCGCCCAGCGCGCAGGCCTGGTCGAGTTCGCCGAGGCCGAGGCGGGCGGAGGCGAGGACGACACGGCAGAAGAGACGGCTGCGGGCGTAGCAGGGGGCGCGCAGGTGCAGGGAGCGTTCGGCGTGCTGGGCGGCCGCGCGGAACTGCTGGAGGTCCCGGTGGCAGTGCCCGAACTCGTCGGCGAGCTGTGCCTCGTCGAAGAACCGCGCCCAGTGCGGGACCTCGTCACCGGGCCGGGCGGCTTCGAGCGCGCGTTCGGCCCGGACGAGGGACGCCGTGCAGGCGCGCACCTCGCCCAGGACCCCGTGCGCGCGTGCCTCGGCCGCGTGCAGCAGCGCCTGCACGACCGGCGGGGCGTTGGTGCCGACGCCCTGCTGGGCCACCCGCGCCAGCTGCACGGCCTCCCGCCCGTGCCCGAGGTAGACGGCCTGCCGGCTCATCGTGACCAGGACGTACGAGCCGTAGGCCCGGTCCCCGGCCGCCTGGGAGAGCCTCAGCGCCTGGACGAAGTAGCGCTGGGCGAGACC
Organism: Streptomyces sp. NPDC003011; assembly: GCF_053591515.1. Lineage (NCBI taxonomy): Bacteria > Bacillati > Actinomycetota > Actinomycetes > Kitasatosporales > Streptomycetaceae > Streptomyces > Streptomyces sp. NPDC003011. The sequence goes on along the minus strand of NZ_JBSFTY010000143.1, from coordinate 12,194 downwards.
GTGCGCGGCGATGTCGTACGACGTCCAGCCCGCGAGTCGCGTCAGGTCGGCGGCGGCGGCGAACAGGCGGCGGCCGGTCTGCTCGCCGTAGGTGCCGCGCAGCATCGGCTCGCACTCGTGTTCCAGGTAGCGCACGAGGGCCTGGCGGGCGTGGCCGCCGCCGTACATGTCGTCGAGGGTGCGGAACAGCTCGCCGACCGAGCGGAGGGCGGAGATGTCGCCGCCGGTGACCTTCTGGCCGGGACTGCGCTCGGACTGGCTGCGCTGGCGGGGCACCGCCGGGCGGCCCTGCGCGGGCACGGTGGGGGCCGCTCCCGGTCGGGCGTGGCCGGGAGCGGGGGCGGGTGGTTCACCGCGGGCCACCTTGTCGTCGGGGCGGCCGATCAGCCAGTCCCGGCTCGGCACCACCAGCCCCGCCGGGGTGAACGCGATCTTGCGGAGTTCGGCGTGGCTGCCGGAGTCCTTGCGCCACAGTCCGGCGACGATGTCGACGGCCTCCTCGGGGCCGGCGGCGAACTCCAGCCCGGCGTAGACCGGCGCGCAGGCGTCGAGCCCGAGGTCCTGGGCGGTGAGCCTGCGGCCGAGACGCCGGGTGAAGACCTCGGCGATCAGAGCGGGGGTGGTGCCGCGGGGCTGCTGCCCGCGCAGCCACCGGGTCACGGACGTCTTGTCGTATCTGAGGTCCAGCCCGTGTTCGAGACCGAGCTGGTCCACTCGACGGGCGAGACCCGCGTTGGAGAACCCCGCTTCTGCGATGAGCGCGGCGAGCTGTCGGTTGGGAGTGCGCTGCGCGGGTCGTTCCGTCATCTGCGGTGCGGTCTCCTGCCTGCCGGGCCGTCACACGGGCCCCGACGAGACGCGCGTGCGGGCCTTCGGCCGGGGCGGCGGCGGTGCTGCCGGGCGGCGCGGGGCGTGCTGGTGCCTCGTCGGGGTCGCGTGGTGCCCGGATTGCCTGTGAGCAGCCCTTATGGCCTCTGCGAACGGCGCGAATGTAGCGGAGAGTGAGCAGGCGATCGCACACTTCGACGTTCGTTCATCCGATCGTGTGAGGATTGACCGCGGAGCTGACGCGCGACGCCCGGTCGTACAGTGGCGTGGGCACGCTTTGTGCCTTACCCCCGCCAGGGCTTCTAGGGAGGCGCTTGCCGTGAGTGAGTTGCGGTTCGTCCGGATGGGATTCGGTGCGGACGCCGTCGAGTACCAGGAGGCGTGGGACGAGCAGCGCCGGGTCCACGCGGCGCGGTTCGCCGACGAGATCCCCGACACCGTGCTGCTCCTGGAGCACCCCCCGGTCTACACGGCCGGCCGGCGCACGACGGACAGCGAGCGTCCGCTCGACGGCACTCCGGTCATCGACGTCGACCGCGGCGGCAAGATCACCTGGCACGGCCCGGGCCAGCTGGTGGGCTACCCGATCCAGAAGCTCCCGCGCCCGGTGGACGTCGTCGCGCACGTACGGCGGCTGGAGGAGGCCCTGATCCGCGTCTGCGCGGAGTTCGGTCTGGAGACGAGCCGGGTCGAGGGGCGCAGCGGGGTGTGGGTCCTCGGCGACCCGGTCGAGCGGCGGCCGTCGCCCGGCGGGCTGTCCCTCGACTTCGACCCCCGCCTCCAGGACGAGGAGTTCGACCCGCGTCTGAACGGGCCCGAGTACGCCCCCTCCAACGCCGGCCAGCGCCGCGAGGACCGCAAGATCGCCGCGATCGGCATCCGGGTGGCCAAGGGCGTGACGATGCACGGCTTCGCGCTGAACGTGAACCCGGACAACCGGTGGTTCGACCGGATCATCCCGTGCGGGATCCGGGACGCGGGGGTGGCGTCCCTGGCCGCCGAACTGGGCCGCGACGTGACGATCGCGGAGGTGCTGCCGGTGGTGGAGCGGCACCTGGAGGACGTGCTCCGCGACGCGGAGCTGAAGCCCCGGCAGATCGAACGCACGCCGGCGTGACACCGGGAGGTTCCTCGCCCCCGCCGCCCTCTCCCGTTCCCGACCCTGGGGGCTCCGCCCCCCGACCCCGGCTCCTCAGACGCCGGAGGGCTGGAATTCAGCCCGTCCGGCGCTTGAGGACGAGGCCCCTTCAGGGCCGAAGCGGGGGGCTGGGGGCGGCAGCCCCCAGGGACGGGACGGGAAGGGGCGGCGGGGGCGAGGAACCCTCTGGGAGCGACCCCGGGAATGTCCCCGGGAAGGTGGGGGTTGCCCAGTCCGGGGGCCGGAAACGTACGGGCGTACCCTGGTGTACGCCGAAGAATCGAAGCTACAGGGAGCCGATGTGTCCGCAGTCGCACCCGACGGACGCAAGATGCTGCGCCTGGAGGTCCGCAACAGCCAGACCCCCATCGAGCGCAAGCCCGAGTGGATCAAGACCCGGGCGAAAATGGGTCCCGAGTACACCAAGATGCAGAACCTCGTGAAGAGCGAGGGCCTGCACACCGTCTGCCAGGAAGCCGGCTGTCCCAACATCTACGAGTGCTGGGAGGACCGCGAGGCGACCTTCCTCATCGGCGGCGACCAGTGCACCCGGCGCTGCGACTTCTGCCAGATCGACACCGGCAAGCCCGAGGCCCTCGACCGCGACGAGCCGCGCCGCGTGGGTGAGTCCGTGGTCACCATGGACCTGAACTACGCCACCATCACCGGCGTCGCGCGCGACGACCTGGCGGACGGCGGCGCCTGGCTGTACGCCGAGACCGTGCGCCAGATCCACCAGCAGACGGCCGGGCGGGAAGAGGGCCCAACCAAGGTCGAGCTGCTGGCCCCCGACTTCAACGCCGTCCCGGAGCTGCTGGAGGAGGTCTTCGCCTCCCGTCCCGAGGTCTTCGCGCACAACGTCGAGACGGTCCCCCGCATCTTCAAGCGCATCCGCCCCGGCTTCCGCTACGAGCGCTCGCTCAAGGTCATCACCGAGGCCCGCGACTACGGCCTGGTCACCAAGTCGAACCTGATCCTCGGCATGGGCGAGAGTCGCGAGGAGATCAGCGAGGCGCTCCGGCAGCTGCACGACGCCGGCTGCGAGCTGGTCACCATCACGCAGTACCTGCGCCCGAGCGTGCGCCACCACCCCGTGGAGCGCTGGGTCAAGCCGCAGGAGTTCGTGGAGCTGAAGGAGGAGGCCGAGCAGATCGGCTTCTCCGGCGTGATGTCCGGCCCGCTGGTGCGGTCCTCGTACCGCGCCGGACGGCTGTACCGGATGGCCGTCGAGTCGCGCGAGTCGGCCACTGAGCAGCGGGTCGGCGGCCATGTCGCCTCCCAGGCCGTCTGACACACCGTCACCCGCCTTGCCCACCAACGGCGACGCACGCGTGTGAATTCGCGCACAAGCGGCTACCCGCGAGTAGCGGCCGATATGACGCGGTCCTGACCGTCCTCGCAGATGAGGGCCTTCACCAGGGCCGCGTCCGTGCGCGGGGCCGCGGCGGAAAGGCTTCATGGGTGTTTGACCGGCAGGTCATGCCCTGGTAACACCAAGCAGTGACCCTGGACTCACACCACGTGCACCCACACCCAGAGCGGTATCGAGGGGGGACCTCCATCATGCAGGCCGCGCCTGTTCGCGCCACCGCGATTCCTTCGTTCACCGACGCACTCCGTGCCGTCGAATCCCTGCTCATGAGCAACGGCCAGCGCACCGCCCGCCGCAACGCCTGGACGTCCGTGCTGGAGGACCGCCGCCGCGCCAAGGACAGGATCGAGGCGCAGCACGTCCTGGAGCAGACCTTCACCGTCCACTCCTGACGCGCCCCTTCCCCTCCCTCACGGGGCACTGCCGTCGTCCGCGCTCGCGGGGCCACGTAGACTTCGGGGCATGGCGAGGAAGGACACGGCAGCGGACGCTGCGGACCCCGGGCGACTCAAGCAGATCGCTCTGACCTACAAGATGACCCGCAAGGCCGACAAGAAGATCGGTCTTGTACTCGCGGCGGTCGGAATCGTCACCTTCGGTGTCTTCCTCGCGATCGGCTTCTTGATCGGTCACCCCGTTTATCTCGGCATCCTGGGCCTCCTGCTCGCCTTCCTCGCGTCGGCGATCGTGTTCGGGCGCAGGGCCGAGCGGGCCGCCTTCGGGCAGATGGAGGGACAACCGGGCGCCGCGGCGGCCGTACTGGACAACGTGGGCCGGGGCTGGACGACCACCCCCGCGGTCGCGATAAACCGCAGCCAGGACGTGGTGCACCGGGCGGTCGGCAAGGCCGGCATCGTCCTGGTCGCCGAGGGCAACCCGAACCGGGTGAAGAGCCTGCTGGCCGCCGAGAAGAAGAAGATGAACCGCATCGTGGCCGACGTGCCGGTGCACGACCTCATCGTCGGCACGGGCGAGGGCCAGATCCCGCTGAAGAAGCTGCGCACCACGATGCTGAAGCTTCCGCGGGTGCTCACCGGCCCGCAGGTCACCGCGACCAACGACCGGCTGCGGGCGCTGGGCGACCTGATGAGCAACATGCCGCTGCCGAAGGGGCCGATGCCGAAGGGCATGAAGCTCCCGAAGGGCGGGCCGAAGGCCCGCTGACTCCTGCTGTGAGAAGAGGGCGCCCGGATCACTCCGGGCGCCCTCTTCTCATTGCAGGAGCGAGGAGCAGAAGTCAGCAGCAGGAGTGCTGTGCCGTCCGGGCGGCTAGATGCGGACCTCCACCGTGCGGGCCAGCCGGTCGTGCAGGCCCCGGCCGTCGCGGTCCCAGATCAGGGCCGGGAGGGCGAGGCACAGCAGCGCCGTGCGGAGCAGGGCGCGCCAGGGGTTGACGCGGCCGGTGTCCACGGCGGCCACCCGCACGCCGAAGAGGCGCTTGCCCGGAGTGACGCCGATGGTGCCGACCGTCAGGGCGCTCATCACGAAGAAGACCAGCAGCGCCCAGTTGGAGGTCGTCTGGCCATAGCTCTGCGTGATCAACTGGGATGCAATCAGGACGCTCATGGCCCAGTCCACGGCCAGCGCTCCCAGGCGCCGCCCCGGGCGGGCGATCGATCCCGGCCCCTCCTCCGGCAGACCGAGCGACTCGCCCCGGTACCCGAAATCGACACCGGCGTCCTCCGCGGCCGCGCGGGGGCCCGAGAGCCACGAACCGATTGCTTCCCTCTTGTCCACGCGTACACGGTACTGCGCCCGTTTCGCGATACGGACAGGTGGGGTGGAGCGGACCGTGTCCGGTTAACTTGGGCGAAACAAATGGGTCACGCCTGAGAAATCACCCGTACCTAGGGTCGAGGTCAGCGTGTGCCACCGCACTGGCCGCACGAACGAACTACCACCCCGGCACGGAACGGTCGGGAGTAGGAGGAGCTGGATGTTCCAGAACGCCGACGAGGCCAAGAAGTTCATCGCGGACGAGGGCGTCAAGTTCATCGACGTCCGCTTCTGCGACCTGCCGGGCGTCATGCAGCACTTCACGGTGCCCGTTGAGGCGTTCGACCCGGACGAGGAGCTGGCCTTCGACGGATCCTCGATCCGTGGCTTCCAGGCCATCCACGAGTCGGACATGGCGCTGCGCGCGGACCTGTCGACCGCCCGGGTCGACGCCTTCCGCCGCGACAAGACGCTGAACATCAACTTCTTCATCCACGACCCGATCACCGGCGAGCAGTACAGCCGTGACCCGCGCAACGTGGCCAAGAAGGCCGAGGCCTACCTCGCCTCCACCGGCATCGCCGACACCGCGTTCTTCGGCCCCGAGGCCGAGTTCTACGTGTTCGACAGCGTCCGGTTCTCGACCACCGCGAACGAGTCCTTCTACCACATCGACTCCGAGGCGGGCGCCTGGAACACCGGCGCCCTCGAGGACAACCGTGGGTACAAGGTCCGCTACAAGGGCGGCTACTTCCCGGTCCCGCCGGTCGACCACTTCGCCGACCTGCGCGCCGAGATCTCCCTGGAGCTGGCCAAGGCCGGCCTCCAGGTCGAGCGCCAGCACCACGAGGTGGGCACCGCCGGCCAGGCCGAGATCAACTACAAGTTCAACACGCTGCTCGCCGCGGCCGACGACCTCCAGCTCTTCAAGTACATCGTGAAGAACGTGGCCTGGCGCAACGGCAAGACCGCGACCTTCATGCCGAAGCCGATCTTCGGTGACAACGGCTCGGGCATGCACGTCCACCAGTCGCTGTGGGCCAACGGCGACCCGCTCTTCTACGACGAGGCCGGTTACGCGGGCCTGTCGGACATGGCCCGCTTCTACATCGGCGGCATCCTCAAGCACGCCCCGTCGCTGCTGGCCTTCACCAACCCGACGGTGAACTCGTACCACCGTCTGGTGCCGGGCTTCGAGGCGCCGGTCAACCTGGTGTACTCGCAGCGCAACCGCTCCGCGGCCATGCGTATCCCGATCACCGGGTCGAACCCGAAGGCCAAGCGCGTCGAGTTCCGGGCGCCCGACTCCTCCGGCAACCCGTACCTGGCGTTCTCCGCGCTGCTGCTCGCGGGCCTGGACGGCATCAAGAACAAGATCGAGCCGGCCGAGCCGATCGACAAGGACCTGTACGAGCTGGCTCCCGAGGAGCACGCGGGCGTCGCGCAGGTGCCGACCTCGCTCCCGGCCGTCCTCGACCGCCTGGAGGCCGACCACGAGTTCCTGCTCGCGGGCGACGTCTTCACGTCCGACCTGATCGAGACGTGGATCGACTACAAGCGCACGAACGAGATCGCGCCGCTGCAGCTGCGTCCGCACCCGCACGAGTTCGAGCTGTACTTCGACGTGTGACCGGACCACGCGTCCTCCCCGCGTGAGCCGTCCGGCGCCCCCGCTCCTGGTTTCCCAGGGCGGGGGCGTCGTCGTATGGTCTATGGCACGACTGTTCGAGAAGGATGACGGGGGTTGCGGGGATGACCGGACAGGACGACGCGGAGCGGGAGTTCGACCTCAGGTGGGCCGACAGCGCGGAGCACAAGGAGCCCTCCGCGCGGGCCCGGATGCTCGCCGCCCGCTGGAAGGACAACCCGCCCGAGCCGCAGCCGTTCCGCGCGGACCCCGAGCACGTGGGGCCGCGCCGGTCGTCGTGGAAGTCAACGGTGGTCGTGCTCGGATGTGTGGCGGCGGTCATCGTGCTGCTGGGGTACGCGAACTTCCGGGCTCCGTACTAGGCGGGGGCGCGGGGCCTCGAACGCTGGTTCCCGTTGTGCGGCGCTCCCGGCCTGTGCGTGCCTGAACAGGCCGGGGGCCGCCGCCCGTTGTCCGTGCCGGCTCTGCTCACTTGGTCTTCTCGCGTGCCTGCCGACGGGATTCGAGGGGACGCTCGCGACGGTAGCGGCGCTCCCACCTGGCCTGCCGGTCACGGCGGGCGCGGTAGGCGCGGTAGCTGCCGGGCATGGATCCCGAGGCTCCTCCGGAGGCGCCGGCGGCCCCTCCCTGCGTGGGCGGCGAGGACGTCGAGGAGGCGCCCCGTCCGTACTGCAGGTACAGGAAGAGAACGGCGACGGCGGCGAGCCACCAGACGTGGTTTGCGAATCCCAGAACGACCAGGACGACGGTCCCGGCTATGACGATGGTGCCCATGACGGGCCTCCGTGGGCGTGGGTGATGAGCGGTGTCGACTTGTCCCGGCGAGGCGCTGGGGGTGACGCCCGGCCGCCGGATGCGTAGCAGAGTAGCCCCGAGTCCACAGGGTGATGCCTGTCCTGCGGCAAGCGGTGGGGTGCAACTTCGCACCGTATGTCCAGCGTAGGGAGGCCGTCACGCGGCGTGCATCTTCTTTTCCGGGGCCGGGAGTGACGCGGGGAGAGCGGCGAGGAGGAACCGGGTGCCTGAGGTCCGGCCGGTCTCAGACTCCCGGGTCGGCTCTCACCACCCCCGCCGCGACGGCCGCGCCGAGGGTCATGTGGTCGTGGGCGGTCTGGTCGGCGTAGCCGAGGGCGAAGTCGGCGACCGCGTGCTCGAAGGTGTGGGCGCCGCCCAGATAGCCGGCGATGGCGATCCGGTCGCCGGAGCGGGCGTGGGCGCGGGCCAGTGCGGTGCCGCAGAGGCGGGCGTAGGCCGTGAGGTCGGCGGGGCTCATGCCGGCGACGTCCGGGGAGGCCTTCATGTCCCGCAGCCGCCGCCAGTAGAAGGGGCGCCCCTGCGGGCCGCTCGTCCACCCCAGGAAGATGTCACCGGCGGCCTGGAGCAGCCGCTGCCCGGCGACCACGCGGTGCCCGGGATGGACGTACGGCCCACTCGGCAGGTGCTCCTCCAGTACGGACCTCCGCGCCTCCTTGAGCTGCAGGAACAGGAGGTCGTCCGCGTCCCGGCCGGTGAGCAGCACGAGGAAGCAGCGGGTGCCGACGCTGCTCACGCCGACCACTTTGCGGGCCGCGTCGACGAAGCGGTAGCGGTCGAGGAGCAGCCGGCGCTCCTCGGTGAGGGTGGACCGGTAGTCACTGAAGATCTTGCGCACGGTGGCCGTGTCGGCGGCGCCGGCGGGTTCGAGCAGCGGCGGGTCGTGGACCAGGCGCCGGCGTCCGTCGACGACCTCGCTGAGCCTGCCGAGGTCCCGCAGGCCGGTGCGGCGGCGGGCCCGGGTCAGGCTGGACCCGGCGCGGCGGCGGCGCCGGGCGGAACGGACCAGCGGCAGCAGGCTGTCGGCGTCGATGCGCTCGTACCAGACGTCGAGTTCGCCGCGTCCGGCGAGACGGCGGACGGCGCGGCGGTAGCCGGCGGCGGCCTCCTGGGCCGCGCGTCGGGCCTCGGCGTCGCTGTGGCCGTTCTCGCGGGCGGCGACGGCGACGCTGGCGGCGAGGCGTTTGACGTCCCATTCGAACGGGCCCGGGAAGGTCTCGTCGAAGTCGTCGAGGTCGAACAGCAGGGCGCGGTCCGGGGAGGTGTGCAGCCCGAAGTTGAGCAGGTGGGCGTCGCCGCACAGCTGCACGGTGAGGCCGGTGTGCGGCTGGGCGGCGAGGTCCGCGGCCATCACGGCGGCCGCGCCGCGCAGGAAAGCCAGGGGGGAGGCGGCCATGCGGCCGTAGCGGACCGGCAGCAGCTCCGGCAGCCGGTCGCGGCCCTGCCGCTCCAGGACGCCGACGGGGTCGGGCCGGTCGACGGCGGGGACCCGGGCGGCGTGCGCGGAGCGGGGGACGTGCTTGCGGGCCGCCTTGCCGCCGGCGGCGCGGGCGGCCGGGTCGGTGCGGTGGGCCGGGTGGGCGGGGACGGCGGGGGTGGTGGTCATCTGGGCTGCCTTCGCATCGCGCCTCCTCGGGTGCCCTGGTTCTCCGTCACCTCCTGATCGCAGTGAAGGCCCGGGGACGGGGCGTACGCATGCCGGGTACGGCGAACGGGTGACGGCGGGCGGATCCCGCCGGCGCCCGATTGTCAGTGGCGTCCGGGAGGATGTCCGCACGGTGGCACGACGGGCGGAGGCCGGTATGGGTGACGGGGAGCGGTACATCGGCGTGGCGGAGCGACGGGCGCGGCTCGCGCTGCGGCACCGGCTGGCCGAGGCCGCGCGGGCGGCCGGACCGGAGGAGGTCGCCGGCTCCCTGGTCGCCCTGCACGGCACGGATCCGGCGACGGTGTACCTGGCGGTGGGAGCACGGCTCGTGGATCCGGCGGGGACGGTTCCGGAGACCGGCCGTGCCTTGTACGAGGACCGCACGCTGGTCCGGACGCACGGCATGCGGCACACGGTCTTCGTGTTCCCGACGGAGCTGACCGCCGTCGTGCACGCCTCGACCGGGCTGACGGTCGCCGCGCGGGAGCGGGCCACGCTGCTGAAGGACATGGCGAAGGCCGGAGCGCCGGACGCGGCCTGGCTGAAGGAGGTGGAGGAGTCGGCGCTGGCCGCGCTGGCCCGGCGCGGGCAGGCGACGGCGGCGGAACTCGCCGAGGACGAACCGCGCCTGCGGGAGCGGTTCGTGTACGCGGCCGGGAAGTCCTACGAGGGCGTCCACACCGTCTCCACGCGCCTGCTGAAGGTGCTGGGCACCGAGGGCAAGGTGGTACGGGGCCGGCCGCTCGGCTCGTGGACGTCCAGCCAGTTCCGCTGGGCGGTGGCCCCCGCGCACCCCGAACTGGACCCGGCCCAGGCGCAGGCCTCGCTCCTCGAACGGTGGCTCACCGCGTGCGGTCCGGCCACCGAGGCCGACCTGACGTGGTGGACGGGGTGGCGGGTCACGGAGGTCCGCCGGGCACTGTCCGCGATCGGGGCGCGGGCGGTGTCCCTGGACGAGGGCGTCGGCTACGTCGCCGCCGGCGACGTCGACCCGGTGGCGGAGCCGGCCGAGCCCTGGGCCGCGCTGCTGCCCGCGCTCGATCCGACGGCGATGGGGTGGCGGCAACGGGACTGGTACCTGGCGCCAAAGGTGCGGGAGACGTTGTTCGACCGCAGCGGCAATGTGGGGCCGACGGTGTGGTGGAACGGGCGGGTGGTGGGGGGTTGGGCCCAGCGTCCGGACGGGGAGATCGTGTGGCGGATCCTCGACCCGGACGGGGTCGGGCGGGACGCGGAGGCCGCGATCGCGGTGGAGGCGGAGCGGTTGCGGGAGTGGGTGGGGGCGACGAGGGTGACGCCGCGGTTCCGGACTCCGGTGGAGAAGGAGTTGGCGCGGTAGGGACGGGCCCGCCGCCGGAGGGAACGGACTCCCCACCGGAGCGGGCGGACCCGGCTCCGGAGCGGACGGACTCCCCGCCGGAGCAGGCGGACCCGGCTCCGGCGGGCCGAGACCTCGGCGGAGACCTCAGCTGATACCTCAGCGGTGCGCGCACCGGCGCCGGGCGCCCGAGGAACAGGGCGCCCGGCGCCGCGGGTCAGCTCACCTGGAGTACCGCATCAGCGCCCGCACCATGTGACACGTCGTGTCTGACGGCGGATGGACACCGATCATCTCGGCAGCGCCTCGGATCGTCTCGTTGCGCGCCTGGTCGGGCACGTACACCCCCGTGTCGAGCAGGGCGATGGCAAGGCGCATCGCCTTGAGGCGGCGGTTGTGGCTCACGTACCACTCACGCGGACGCCCCGGCGGCAACGGCCGCTTCTCCACCGGCTCGTACGGCAGGTCGAGCAGAACGGGACGCTTCGCGGTGGACTGGGTCGGCAGCGGCTTCGGCTTCAGGGCGGCAGCGGGCACAGGCATCCTCCTGTCGCGGTCAGGGCGTCGCGCCGGGGACTTCGGCGACCCCGGCAACACCCTCGAACACTGCTTCTATTCTACTGCCCACCACTGACAAAAGCCCCTGGCCACAGGGCCTTTGGGGGCGCTGTGACGCAGGTGGAAGACGGGTTTTCGCGTACCGTGGGCGGCATGGAAATCTGGATCAATCCGGCCTGTTCCAAGTGCCGCAGCGCGATCTCACTGCTCGACGCCGAGGGCGCGGACTACACCGTCCGCCGCTACCTGGAGGACGTGCCGAGCGAGGACGAGATCAGGGAGGTGCTGACCCGTCTGCACCTCGAACCCTGGGACATCACCCGCACCCAGGAGGCCGTCGCCAAGGAGCTCGGCCTCAAGGACTGGCCGCGGGACGAGAGCGCGCGCGACCGCTGGATCAAGGCGCTCGCCGGGCATCCGAAGCTGATCCAGCGGCCGATCATCACGGCGGACGACGGGACGGCGGTGGTGGCCCGGACCGACGAGGCCGTACGGGACGCCTTGTCCCGTTAGCTCCCCGGGCGGGGTGATCCGGGCACTTTCCTCAACTCCCGTGTGACGCAGGTAACTTCAGTGACTCCTGTCACCGCTGAGCAGCCCCGTTCGGTATCTCGTACATAGCGGCGTACGCTCCCCGACCTCACAGGAGTCGCGCATGTCGCGCAGGAGAACCCTCGGTACGAAGAAGAAGGTCGCGCTGCTGGTGAGCGCGGCGGCGGTGGCGGGAGGCGGCGCCTTCGTCATGGCGAGCACCTCGAACGCCGCGGGTCCGCAGTCCGCGGCGGACTCGGCCGTCTGCCAGGGGCTCGCCAACGCCCTCGGCAACAACCAGCGGTTCATCGCCGGCCAACGGGCCGCCCCGGACGCGCAGTCCGCGGCCAGGATCGCCAACCGCGAGGCGGTCATCGCGCAGATCGAGCGCCAGCAGGAGGCGTCGGGATGCGTCGTCGGGGAGTCGGCTCAGGGCTCCCAGACGGCACCGTCCGCACCGGGCGCCCAGCCTCCGCAGGCCGCACAGCCCGCGCACCGATCACACCGGACGCCAGGCCGTCCCCTGGATGGCCTGCTCCGCCGACAACGGGGCGGTGCCCGGGGCGTCCTTCTACGTCATGGAGTTCGTCGAGGGCACCCCGTACCGCACCGCCGACCAGCTGG
>NZ_JBSFTY010000142.1:0-14064 GCF_053591515.1 Streptomyces sp. NPDC003011 | reverse complement strand
TCAGCCCGCCACCCTGCGCGTACCTCATACAGACGGCATACCGCCGGGATCATCAACTGTCAGCCCCCACGACACCCCGCTTTGAAGGTCAGTAACGGACATGTTCTCCAAGAAGCGCGGCACACCCTGACGGATGCGCCGCGCATACCCGCCACGGAAATGCGGAGCGAAGGAGGCGTCTGCACGAAGTCGCGCAAGCGCGCGAAGGAACTGATGGCGCAGATCACGGACTTCCCCAAGGCCACTTGGCGACAGGGTCCTCCCCGGCCTGAGGGCCGGGGAGTCCAGAGGGAGCAATGGCGCTTGCGGTGGCTGCCGTCGCAGGCGCCGCGTCAAGGGCGCCGGCCAGGAGCAGTCCGACGAGCGCCCCACCGTCACGGTCGAGCAGGTCTTCGACCTCGCCGATGCCATGGGCCCGCGCCGGCGCCTGATAGTCCTGCTCACGCCTTTGCCTTGCGGCCGAAGGCCCACTCGAGGAAGGGGGCGTCCATCTCGCCGACGAAGAGGAGGCCATCCGGCTCCTTCTCGGCGAACCACTGCAGGTGGCGACGCAGTCCGTAGCGAACATTCGTCGAAGTCGACGCTGTGACGGCGCAGTTCGGTCGGTTCCTCCGGGCAGAGGGAAGTGGCGCCAACCGGTGCAAGCTGATGGACCTCGTGGTCCGCGCGGGCCCGTGCTGGGGCGGGACGGTGACGGTGACGGTGTAGTCGACGATGCGCACAAGGTGCGCCTGGAGCAGCCCCGTCTGGGTGCGGCCGTGGAAGCGGGCGTCGCCCAGGCGCTGGCCTCGGGCGAGGGGGCTGCCGGCCGCTTCGACCAAGCCTCACAGTTCATTGTCGGCGAAGTTGCGGTCGGCCGGCAGCGGTATGTCAGGCCGCAGAATGCGAGCAGGCGGCGGGCGAGGTTGTGCTCGCCGAACCGGGTGACCACCGGCTCCGCTCTCCACCGTGAAGCGAGAAGAACGGTCCTCACCATCACAGTGAGGACCGTTCCGTCACGGTGCAGAAGCCGTGATGTCGCTGCTCCGGCTCAGTTCACGGCATAGATCTCGTAGCCCACCTTGCCGGGCGAGATGAAGCCGCCCACGCCGACCGCGATCAGACCGTTCAGCCATGCGTACGGCTCGGCTGCGGTCTCAAACGTCGGCGCAGTGCGCCAGTAGACCTGGGACGGATCGGAGGGTCCGTCGGCCGACTCGTCGAGCCCCCGGATCAGCCCCTTGTAGGTCATCAGAATTGTGTGGCCGTCGTGCGTACGGATCGGCTGAAGGACGTTGATCTCGAATGTACCGTCAGCGCGTCCGACTACACGGTCACCGCCGAGTGGGAGCAGCTCACCGCGCAGCCTCGGCCCCTCGACCGTACCGCCGACCGCGTGCGTGAACCTCACGGAGCCATAGGGGGTGTCTCCGACGGGCACCTCCTCGCCTGTCTCGACTTCTACGCGGAACAAGAACTCAAGGTCCGGTGCTGGCATGTCGGTTTCCTTTCTACCGTGTCATAGGTTCGCGTGGGGAAGGCCGCGGCGGCCGGATCCAGAACCACCGCCGCAGAATTTTTCTTTTCGGTACGGGGATGACCCACTACGGGTAGCGGATTGACGGAATCGGTCCAGGCATCCTGCGTGGAATTTTCTTCTGGGGGAATGGAATCACCGTTGGAGGTTCAGTGATGAAACGTAGGCTTCAACTGCCGACAGCAGCATCCAGTCAGCGTTCAGCAGCGTGATTACGACGTTCTCAGGTGGGGTTTAGCCCTCAAGAGAATGATGATACGTCAACAGTTGACACGTCAAGCACCCTTGGTTCGCTCGTGCGGGTACGGGGTGCTTCACAAAAGGGGCGCGGTACCGTCGAGTGGCCGCGCCCGCCGTCGACGGTGCCGGCTCTGGCCGCTTGGTGCCGATCATTCCTCGCCGAGGCCGATGAGCTGCAGGCGCAGTGCATCGAGTTCGGCGTCGGACTTCTCCCGGACGAGGCGCAGGATCTGCTCGGCGTCCTCGCCGACCGCACCGCGGATGGGTGCGGGCACCTGCTCGACCAGCTCGATCACCCGGTCGGCTGACGCCTCGCTGCTCAGCCCGCTCGCCTGCGAGGAGTTGAGGGAGTTGGTGAACTTGGCGAAGGCTTCGCCGTAGAGGGCGCGCTGCTCCTCGGTCATCGAGTCGGCGACCTGTCGCACAGCTGCCGCCGACTTGGCGGGGCCACCGGTGCTCATGTTGCCAGCCTGGGCCATCACCACGTCGATGCCGAACGGCTTCAGTTCGGCACGGTAGATGTCCGCGATCGCTTCCAAGGTTGCCTTCGAGGCGCTGGAGGGGCCGTTGAACGGGACGGGGAAGCGGCCGGTCATGGCTCCGATCAGGACGATGCGTCCGCGGGAAGCGCGCAGGGCCGGCAGGAAGGCGTTGATGACGGAGAGACCGCCGAAGACGTTGACGTCGAACTCACGCTTGACCGCGGCGAGCGGCAGCACCTCCAGCGGGCCGGGAGTGAGGATTCCGGCATTGCTGATGAGCACGTCCAGGCCGTCCTGGCCGAGCTCTGCGGAGATCTGGTCCACCCACGCGGTGACCGCGTCCTCGTCGGTGATGTCGACGAGAGAAAGGGTGACCGTGCCGTCCGTGGCCTTGTCGAGGTCGATGATCTCGTCCGCGGACAGCGCGGTACCGAAGACCCGGTATCCGCTGGCGGCGAGCTTGAGGGCCATATCCCGCCCCAGTCCGCTGCCGGCGCCTGTGATCGCAACGGTCGACTGCTTGGTGTCCGGCATGGTTTCTGCCCCTTGAATACGCAGGATTCCACCACCCGTTGGCGTCACCCCGGGCAGCGGTTGAACGATGACGGTCCCCACTATCCCTTTCGTTGGTTGATGCGTCAACCGTTCTTCCGTCAGGAGAAGATCTTCGATCGCGACGCCCTGCACCGGGCAGGACCTTCCCGGCCGCCTCGATCCGGTTCACCCTGCGCGGGCAGGCGATCTCGAGGCTGGAGTCGGCGCACTGCCGCCCGCCCACCTTGACCGGCCCACTCTTCTTGAGTTGGGCCGGCATCAGATCCAGCACAGCGTCCGCGCCCTGCCCTCGGCCCCCGTCGGGCCCGGGACTCCGGCAGAATGCAAAGTCGAAACCGGGAACACTCAACTTCCGGCATGCAGGTTCGCAGCGGAGATGCCGACCGGCAGGGGCAGGCCGGTGCGCTCGGTGATCGCATGGATCGTCGAGCCGTTTGCCGCGATCGGCAGGATTCGGCCCTGTCAGGTCCCCCGTTTCAGGGCTCACATGTTCACGGAATCGATCACGCACCTCGCCCAGTCCAGTTCACCCCGCGAGCCGAGTTCATCAAGGATTATTCTGTGCAATTCGGCCCGTACCCGGGCGACGTCCAGTCGGTGAAGCGGCGGTGCGCGGTTGCCTCGGACGGGTCGGAGACGGACGGAAGCTGCCCCCAGGTGCGGCCCGCCATTGTCACGAAGATGATCGCGGCCAGAGTCTCGCAGTCGTAGGTCATCGGGCGCCAGACGTTCGACCATCGCCGCGGACCTCGACCTCTCGACTCGCCCAAATGAGTTGCCGTCTGGGGAAGTTGAACGGCGTGCGGCGGCCTGCTGGTCAGCCCGCTTGAGCTTGACGCCGAGATGCGATCACATAGATGATGCATCAACTTGACCCGGTGTTTCTCAGCTGGGCAGCACGCCTTCACGTGCGCCCACGATGTCGAAGACGAAAGGCGTATGCATCTCATGAAGAAGCGTCTCATTGGCATGATCACCGCAGGCGGCGCGGCAGCCGCGGCACTGGCCGTGACCGCCGGCCCGGCCCAGGCGGCGAGCCAGCCGCCCCAGTGCCAGGCCGACGCGGGCGGCGCCTGCCTGGCCGTCACCAACGGAACCAAAGGCCAGGTCCACAGCATCAGCGTGAACGGCCGGTGCGTGTCATTCACCACGGACAGCGTGAACCAGTACTTCCCCGAGGTGACCGTGCCCTCCTCCGGAACGTCGCCCACCACACTGACCTACTCGGGCTACCACTGCGAGAGCAACACTCAGAACTCGCAGCCCGTGGTCTGGTCCACGGGCCCCTGGGACAGTAACTACCGCTCGGTGGTCATCGGCCGTATCTGGCAGTGACACATGCGATGCGGTGGTCGTTCCAGCTGCGGCCACCGCATCGGCTAGTCGACTCGTTCACGCCCCTACCGGTGAGCGAGACCCTGCGGGTCGGTCGGGGTCGCCTGGAGGCCGTCCAGGCGACCCCGACCGGCCTTTGATGACCGGCTGGCTCGCGGGCTGCTTCGGCGTGGTGACGGTCCACCCGCGGGTCGACTACCGCACCCTGACACCTGGTCTTCACCGCTATCGCCCGCACTCTCATCTGCTACCGCCGACTCGTAAAATGAGATGGGTGCAGGCTTATGAGGGTGATTTCGCAGGGTTCTGTGGTGTAGCTGCCTGGTGTCGGCGCACAAGGAACGCGGCCCTGGCAAGAATTCCGTGAAGCTGGGATGTGCCACCGTGCGACCCGTGACGCTCCGTCACAGGTAGCGGCGTCGGAGCAGAGCCATGAGGATGACGCGGTGGCGGAGCAGCAAAACTCCCCCGCTGTCCGGCCATGATCCGTTTCTGGAGTTCTAGATCGGTGATGTGAGCACTGTCAACTTGTGGGGCTAAACGGGTAGTTGGGGCAGCCTGGGGCGATCAGTGTGGCCGGTGCTGCGCCCGTCAGGAGACCACGGGGGCGCAGCCAGCCAGATCCGCGAAGACCTCGCCGCCGTCGGCGAGCGCTACCGCCAGGTCGGTGGCGATCCGGCCCGTGTCATGTCCGGTCTCGCGCGGCCGAAGCGGCCTGAGCGCGGCGGAGTACGCGGCGGTCAACCCGTTGGCATCGGTGAGATCCGCCGGCAGCCGTGCCCCGGCATGAGCGACCACCCCCGAACCATCGGCGCTGACATGGATCGTGGGACGCAACCCGAGACCCTGCACGTGGAAAGTGCCCTCCGCCTGGACCGGCAGAACCCCTCAGCAAGGTTCATCGTCCCAGGTCAGGAAGGCACTTCGGCGTTCCACCATAACAAGTCTCGTACCCGGGTGAAAACGGCGAAGCTAGGTCCGTTCGATGCGTCGGTGCCGCTTCGGCGACGGGAAGAAAGGTCCCATTCGCACTCCGCGTTCCCAGAACATCGGTGCTGCGGATGCTTTGAGCTTGTCGACCTGGATGGGGTCATGCCCTGCCATCCCACCGTGGAGCAGGCCTGACTGCCCCTGCAAATTCGCTGGATGATAACAGTTTGACTTTACTTTCTCTTTGCGATTGGCTGCGGATCTACCTTTTACGATCCGGGGGGGATCCCTATGAACCGCACTATCCGTATGGCCATCTCCGCCGGCGCCGTCGCCGGCCTCGCGGTCGGCCTCAGCTCCTGTTCCGAGGCGGTCGACCAGGTCGACAGGGCAGTGGACGAGACGTATCAAGTCACCTACGAGGTCACGGGGAAGAACGTCGACTCGATCGACTTCCACGGCGGCGGTGGCAAGGCCATGGAGCCGAAGATCGAGTCGGTGTCGAAGCCCAAGCTGCCCTGGACGAAGACGGTCACGCTGCGCGGCATCATGCCGGCAGCGGTCATGCCGGTCGCCACGGACCCCGAAGGCGCCCAGGTCACGTGCAAGATCACCTACAAGGGCAAGGTGCTCGAGGAACAGAGTGCCAGCGGCCTGGTCACCGCAGGCGGCTGCACAGCGGAGTCCCCGGTCACGGGGTGACCCTGGGCGGCCCTCCGGGGAAGCGGATGTCGTCTGCAGTGCGTACGCGGCCACCGTGCCATCCGTGGCAGGGCCTGTCCCGAGGTGTTGCAAGGCGGGCGGCCCCGGCAGCGGACCCGGTGCCCTCCCCCGCCGTCCGTCGGCGTGAAGTGACCATCGCCTCCCTTCGACGCAGCCTGCCCCTCAAGGAGCCAGGCGAACGCACGCCCTCACCACGCGAAGCCGCACGCTGGGTCATCACTGTCCCCTACTGGCACGGCCCGCAAGCGCAGCATTTGTGCCGACTGCTCGACACCCGGCTTGAGCTGGATCACTACCTGAAGACCCTGGTGCGCAAGCCCGGCCCTCTACCCGGCACGACGGCACTTGACCAGGCCCGCTCCGCAAGCAGGTTCCCTGTCAGTACTTGAGTTCAGACGCTTCGTCTTGACCGAAGGGCTATGAAACGCGGCGAGCCGCCGCAGCATGACGCTGCGGCGGCTTCGTTCGGTGCTGATCCTCACTCAGCTCGAACGAGCAACCACTCGCCCGACGACGGGAAAGCGCCTTTCGCACGGTGAGCAGGTTGCTTCGCCGAGGTCACGCCCTTTGCTTGGCCAGATCACGCGCGAGCTGGGGTCGGCGCGTTGGGACCACCAGCAGCAGGAGGCACCATGCCGCCAGCGCACGTGCAGCAGGACACCACCGAGGACCAGCCGACCGGGCCCCGGCCACTGGCTCCGCTTCCCTGCGATGTCGAGGCCGTCTTTCCGGTGTTGATCGGCACGGCGCGCGAGGTCATCCTCCTCTATCCCCGGGCCGGGCAGCCGGGAGCGGGTGACAGTTCTGTCGGCGGGCCGCTGCTGTGGCCGGCCGCCGAGCCCTGGCCGATGTGCGCTGGACCAGGCCACTACAAGCCACTCGACCCGCCCGTCGGGCCGGAGCCGGTGTGATGGTCTCGGCGGTCCAGCTGTACGCACGGGATGTGCCCGGCCTTGGATTCCTCGTCGGCACCGACCTGCTGCAGATGCTGTGGCGCCCGCTCGTTCACGAGAACGGCCAGTACGCGGCCAACCCCCGGCTCCATTGGCGCACCGCGGCGCTGACGGCCGCCGGCGCCACTGTCAGGAAGCCTCCTCGCCCGCATACCTCGGACGAGGACTACCTGCCTCGCCCGTGCACCGTTTCCCCCACCCCTGCCGTGGAGTACCCGAACTGGGACCTGCCGGAGGGACTCAGCGAGTTGCTCAGCCAGCGGTTCGAGGACTTGAAGGAGGGAGAAGGGGCTACGACTGCTTCGAAGGTGCCACCACGCAGCAGAGCAAGGTCGGGGGCTACCCGGGGTGGACTCAGCCGCCCGACTGGCCCGACTGCGCAGGCTGCGCCACCCGTATGGACCCCCTGCTCAGTATCACCGCGAGTGAACCAGGAATGGGCCGGTGGCTTCCCCTGATTGACTGGGCCTCCAGCCAGGACAAGGCGGCGACTCCGTGCTGGATGGCCGAGGCCGAGGCCGATCCCGCCGCCTTCGACACGTTCGGGCACGACATGGCCCTGGGAGACCTCGGCGGCATGTACTTCTTCGTCTGTCGCAGCTGCCCCGACACCCCGTACACCCACCGCTACGACTGCTGGCGCCCGCCCGGCCGAGTCGCGCGCCCCGATGCAACTGGCCATTGGACAGCCTCATATATGTCGGCCAGGCGATCAGAGCAGCTTGGCGAAGCAACGGCTGTCGGAATAGCCGCGGTAGGGCCCGAAGTTGGCCGTCGGTTCGTACCCGCTGGAGACGTACAGCGCCATGGCCTCAGGCAGGGGCGTACCCGTCTCGAGCACCACGCGGATCCGCCCGGCGGCCCTGGCACTGTCCTCCAGTGCCCGCAGAATGCGGCGCGAGAGCCCTCGCCCCCGGGCCTCGGGCACCACGTACATACGCTTGATTTCCGCGTCTCCATCCGCGTATCCCTCGTCGTTCGCCTCCTGACCGCGCCAGCCCCCGCACGCCACGGGCTTGTCGCCGCGGTACGCGACGAGGAACAGGCCGTGTGGCGGGTCGAAATGGGAGGGGTGCAGCGGAGTCATGTCGTCGTAGCCGTAGCGGCGCATGTACTCCGCCTGTACGAGGGCGGAGAGCTTCACGGCGTCGGGGTGGTCGAAGCGGACGTGGCGAATCTCCTGCATGGAAGCGCAAGCTAGACGCCACACGTCGCGTCACACAACGAGATTTCCTGGTGGCGAGAGAAGGGGGAGCCGCTGGACGGCGCTGGCTTGGGGACTGCCGAGATCGTCATGGTCACGGTGTACAGCTGGTGCTCAGGTTCCGATGAGACCGGTCACCAGATCACGTGATCGTTTGCGAGTGGTCGGCCAGTCAGGAATCGGAATGGCAAGCCATCGGTCGACGTCACACCCGCCCGTCCAGGCCCCGCCCGTCCAGGCCCCGGCCGTCCAGGCTGCTCCCAAGCGTCCCGCCCGTTCGGCCGCGACGTTGCGCCGCCCGGCGGCGAAGAGGGCGGAGCGAAGCCCGCGATCGCCCCCCCGGTTCCCGCACGGCCCGCTCGTCGTGCGGGACGGCGACGGCTCCGCGAACGGCATCGTGCTCGACGACCCGGCGACCACGCTTCCGAAGCTGGTGGAGCGGACGCTGGAGTCCGGCCGGCGGGCGGGTTTGTGAACGAGGAGGCGAACCAGTGGGTGCGGTCGGTGGAGCTGCTCACCGATGAGGGGTGCACGCTGTCGTACGAGGTCGGCCTGGACCTGAACAGCGCCTTTCTCGCCGCAGCTGCCCGCCTGGCCGTCGACCTGTCGGAGCCCGTGTACTTCAACGCCTCGGCATTCAACCCGAAGTTCCCGGCTCCTGGCCGGTCGACCTCGCCCCCATCGAACTGGACCCGCGTTTGCCGTCGCCGTTCACGTCGACCGGGGAGCGCCCGACGGGACCGGCCTGGTACCAGACGCACACCGTCGCCCACGCCTAGGAGTCCGGCTGCAACGTCGCCCCGATCGAGGCGTACCTGCGACGGGGGCAGGCCTACGTGGCCGATCAACTCGGCTGGACAGGCGGTGGGTTGATCCTCGACGACACCGGCTTCGTGAAGAAAGGCACCACCTCCGCAGGCGTGGAGTACCGATACGCTGGCACCGCCGGACGAACAGAGAATTGCAGACCGGTGTCTTCGCCGCCTACGCCACCACCCGCGCGGCCACGCCCTGGCCGACCGCGAGCTCTTACCTGTCCAAGTCCTGCACAGGCGACCGGGAACGCTGCCAAGTGGTCCGCATCCCCGACGAGCGCACCTTCACACCAAAGCTGACCTCGCCCGCAATGTGATCCTTCGCGCCCTGGCCTCCCCCGCCCCCCCCCATCGCTCGGGCCACCGCGGTTTCCGCCTACGGAACAGGACTCGCACTTCCGGCGCTTCCTGGAAGGCGCCCAGCTCCCTTACGCCGTTGCCGTCCCCAAGTCGCAGCGGAACTCGAAACGCAAAGCGTCGACAGGCATGCCACCAGCCGCTGATTGGCTCTCGACCCAAAACGGCGTGCCAGCGAAACTGCGGATCTGTGATGCCGTGCCGGAAGGAGTTGTGATGCAGGTAGCCGTGGTCACCTTCGACGGGTTCAACGAGCTCGACAGCTTCATCGCCTCTGCCCTGATCAATCGATGCCGTAAGGAGGGCTTGGAAGCCTTCATCACGACACCGACGCCGGTGGTCACGTCCATGAACGGCGTCGAGGTGACCGGGCAGCGGCCGATGGAGTTCGTGAGCGAAGCCGACGTCGTGCTGATCGGCAGCGGGGTGAAGACGCGAGACGTGGTCGCTGACGACCGGCTGATCTCAAAGCTGCCGCTCGACCCCTCGCGACAGTTGATCGGCGCGCAGTGCTCCGGCGCACTGGTGCTTGCCCGGCTCGGATTGCTGGATGGCATGCCCGCTTGCACGGACATGAAGAGCCGGCCCTTCGTCGAAGCCTGCGACGTCACCGTGCTGGACGCGCCGTTCCACGCCGAGGGGAACATCGCCACGGCTGGCGGTTGCCTGGCGTCTCAGTATCTCGCCACGTGGGTGATCAACCGACAGCTCGGGGAGGACGCCGCGTGCGCCGTCATCGACTACGTGGCTCCGGTCGGCGAGAATCAGGAGACTGTCGAGCGCGCGATGCATGCAGTTTCGGCGAAGGCCAGCCCTTGCAGGGCGAGTCATCGCGTTTCGTATCGACCTTCGGTCGTGGCCTCCACGTAGAACCCGTGGGCGACCTGCGGTGGGTAGCCGATGAGTTGCGCGCGGTGCTCGGCTGCGCTGCGGCCAGCCGTCGTCTCGATGATCACGTTGCGCTCGTGGACCCCCGCCGTCGTAGCCCGCTATGAGTTCACCGCGCAGGGCATGTTCCGCGAGACGCGCGAACATTCTCGCGTTGTCGGTGAGATGCGCGAGGACGTGGCCGCGTGACCAACCCGGAAGGGCGGATGCCTCGGCGACCTGCTGGTCGCTCAGTCCGGCCACGAGCCTTTCCCGCGTCCGATGGGCTTCGATCACAGCTGCGACGGGAGGTTGCATGCCCTCCGTCCTACAGGGCCGGGTTCTGGTTGAGGACTGCCGTAGCCTGGGCAGCGAGTTCCTTGAGTGGTTCACCGCTCAGCCGGCATACCGTCCACTCGTTCAGCAGCTCCACGCCGAGCGACTTGTAGAACTCGATCGTCGGTTCGTTCCAGGCCAGGACCCACCACTCGAAGCGCTCG
The DNA here is from genome assembly GCF_053591515.1 of Streptomyces sp. NPDC003011. Lineage (NCBI taxonomy): Bacteria > Bacillati > Actinomycetota > Actinomycetes > Kitasatosporales > Streptomycetaceae > Streptomyces > Streptomyces sp. NPDC003011. The sequence continues at coordinate 3,587 of NZ_JBSFTY010000142.1, read as the reverse complement.
TAGCCGTTTTGTTGACAGACCGCGGCCAGGGAGGCGAGCAGAGCCTTGCCGTGTCCTCCACCTCGGGCGTGCGACCGCACGTAGAGGTCCTCCAGGTGCATGCCGCGCGTGCCGGTCCAGGTCGAGAAGCGGGGGAACCACAGGGCATAGCCCACGGCCTGCCCCGTCTCGTCGTCCTCAGCGATCAGTGCGAACGCGGCGGGATGTTCTCCGAACAGCGCGTGGCGGAGCTGCTCCTCGGTTGCTCGGGCCTGCTCAGCAGCCCGTTCGTACTCAGCGAGTTCGCGGATCATCGCGCGGATCTCCGCGATGTCGTCAACAGTGGCGGCCCGGATCATGCCGGAGATCATCGGCCACCGAACCGAGCCGTGTCCATCCAATTCCGCGCCTTCTCCGCGGCGTGAACCCGACCGTGGTCTTCGGCCTCGACGGACGATCTGCAGAACACGTCCGCAGCTGGGCCGACAAGAGCCTTGTGGCGCGTCAACGCGCTCAGCAATGCTGCCTCACTCCGCGCGAAGGCTGGGACCACTCCACCCCGTACCTCAAGCGCATCCTCGCCGACGTGTGGCAGGCCGACCTCGTCGTCATCGAACGCGAACTCACCCTCGCCGCGACCACCCCCGGCATGGAACACCTCCACGACCGCGCCGCCGGCCTGCACACCAAAGCCCTGGCCGCAGCCCGCCACGCCGGCCGTGAAATCGCGGCCAAGTGACACTGCAATCGGCCGGGCGTCCACCTTCACGCCGCTGAGTACCCGAGGCCGAGAAGTACCCGTCGGTGAGCTGCCACTCGACCGACATCCCTCGGGCCAACAACGGTTGCTCTCCGCCACAGCGGAGATCAACCGTCGTGAGGCTGTGCCGGACGGCCTGCGACCGGCGGACGGCACATAGCCGACAAGCCACCGCCGTACGGGGCAACGGAGAAACGAGCCAGCCCGCCGGTCGACAGGATCCTGCCACCAGAGGGCGGCACATCAAGGACCAATCACCACAGGCGGCTTCGGCCCGTGTCCACCCGCCGATCGCCAACAGCCTGACAGTGACGCCAAGAAAGCCGACACCGCTTCGAGGATTTCGTTCGCCCGCCGAAGCTCGGCGTTCCCGGCCTTGAGCCGCCTGATCTCTGCAGCCTCTTCGGAGGTGACGCCGGGCCGCCGGCCGGTGTCCACCTCGGCCTTGCGGACCCAGGGGTGATGTCAGGGCGTAACGGGGCGGCTAGCGAGGTGCCGCGAGTACGTCCTGGAGTACGTTCTCGAGCGTGACGCGGGCCAGCTCGCGTCTCAGGGTCTCCTCGATGCCCTCGTAGATGCGCTGCATGGCCGGCTGGATGCCGTGACCCACCACGCATCCCTGGTCCGGGGTGGTGCGGTGCATGGCGAACAGCGGGCCGGGTTCCACTGCCTCGTACACGTCGAGCAGGGTCATCGACTCCAGTTCGCGTGCCAGCGACCAGCCCGCGCCCACGCCCCGCCGGGACTCCACGAGCCCGGCCCTGCGCAGCTCGCCGAGCAGCCGTCTGATCACCACGGGGTTGGTGTTCGCGCTGGTCGCGATCTGCTCGGAGGTGGCGACTTCATGGCCCTGGCGCTGGTAGAGGCCGATCCAGGCCAGCGCGTGGGCGGCGATGGTCAGCCTGCTGTTGGCGCTCATGGTGTCCTCCTCTCGGCCGCAACGCTTCATGTTACGACAGCGCAGTCGTAACAGTGAAGGTTGCAACAGTCTGTCGTAACAATTAACGTTGCGACTGCCGGGTAGGGTCAATCAACGAGGTGAAAAGAATGAGCAAGCCACTCACGGGCAAGGTCGCCCTGGTCACCGGGGGGTCGCGCGGACTGGGAGCCGCGACCGTACGGCTGCTGGCCGAGCAGGGCGCCGACGTCGCCTTCACCTACGTCAGCTCCGAGAAGCAGGCGCAGGCCGTCGTCGACGAGGTGCACGGCAAGGGAGCCAAGGCCGTCGCCTTCCAGTCCGACCAGGCGGACACGAACCGGGCGCCGGCGCTGATCGACGACGTGGTCGCGCACTTCGGCGGCCTGGACATCCTCGTCAACAACGCGGCGATCTCCGTGGCCGGCACGGTGGACGACCCGGACGCCGACACCGCCGCGCTGGACCGGATGCACGCCACCAACTACCTCGGCGTGATCGCCGTCATCCGGGCCGCCTCCCGAGTGCTGCGCACGGGCGGCCGCATCATCACGGTGAGTTCCGGACTGGGCTCCCGGGTCGGCACCCCCGGCCTTGCCGACTACTCGGCGACCAAGTCAGGGATCGAGAGGTACACCATGGGCGCCGCACGCGACCTCGGGCCCCGGAACATCACGGCCAACGTCGTGGAGGCCGGACTGATGGAGGGCGGCATGCAACCGCCGGACCCCGAGACCCTCAAGGCCCTGCTCAGCTCGCTGTCCCTGCAACGCATGGGACACCCCGACGAAATCGCCGCGGCGATCGCCTTCCTGGCGAGCCCCGCCGCGTCGTACGTCACGGGCGCGGTGCTGGACGCCCACGGCGGCTACAACGCCTGAACCCGAACCCCTGCCGCGCGCCCCGAAGGACACGTGCCTTCGGGGCGCGCACCGCCGACGACCCGCGACAAGGCGTACGACTCGAAGGCTGTGCGCGGTGAGCTGCGACGCCTGCACCCAGGCGCTGATCTCCCATCTGACCGAGACTTGCGCTCCGGACAGCCCCAACGTGATCACGGACGTGGCCACCAGCGCGGCCACCACCCACGACAGTCAGGCTCTGCCCGGCATCCACACCCGCCTGTCGCGGCGCGGGCTGTTGCCGCACGAGCACCTGGCCGACAGCGGCTACACCTCCCTGGTCCACCTGGAACAAGCCGCCCGTGATCACCAGGTCACCGTCTCCGGGCCGATCAGGGGCAACCCCACCCGTCAACATCGCCGGAAGGAGGGCTTTGCCCGGGACGACTTCCGCATCGACTACGACCACCAGCAGGTCACCTGCCCCCCAGGGACAAGTCGGCCAGGGCTGGCACGGCCCCTACCCGACATCCTCGCCCACTGCGGCACCGCTGATCGTGGCCAGGTTCACCAAGGCTCAGTGCCATCCCTGCCCGGCCCGCACCCAGTGCACCACCTCCCGCGAAAGCACCCGCACCGTGGGGTTTCCCCCACGCGAACTCCGCGACTTGCAGTTGGGTGTCCGTACCGAACAGCAGACCCTCGAATGGAAGGCTCGCTACGCGGTGCGCTCCGGAGTTGAGGGAACCGTCAACGAGTTCGCCCACGGCCACGGCATGCGGCGATGTCATCGAAGTTTGAGCAAGTACTCCTGCGCAGGTGAGTACGAGTACTCACGTGCAAGGGGCGGCTTGGTCACAGACTTGGCGCATGAGACGAACCCATGCCCTGACCAGCACGGTTACCCGCTTCCCGCGCCGCCCACGGCACACGCTCGTGATGACAGCTTCTGCCGCTCTGGCGCTCGCCGCCTGCGGCACCGAGAAGACAAGCGCCGGCGGACTGCAAAGCGAGCCCGCTGACACCGCCGAGGCCCGGCCCAGTCTCACGGAGATACTGGACAGGGTCGAGCAGTCGTGTCCCCCGAGCG
>NZ_JBSFTY010000141.1:0-14633 GCF_053591515.1 Streptomyces sp. NPDC003011 | reverse complement strand
TCGCGAGCCAGCCCCACGTCACCGTGGCGATGATGCTGCCCCTCCGGTCGGACACGGCGGGGCTGCGGCGGCAGATGGCGCTGCGCGGAGGGCGAGGCGTCCACGGCCCGGCTGTGCACCGAGAACTCGGACCAGCCGTCGCCGTCCGGGGGGCCGATCACGAGGTGCACGGCGCGTTCCTGTGTCCCGGGCAGGGTCAGCGCCTGCTCGAAGGTGACAGCGGACAGCCGCAGTCCGTCCTCGGTGCGGGCCGCCGAGGCCAGCAGCTCCTGGTAGTAGCCGATGTGCACGACCCCGGCGGTGTCGGCGACCTCGGGCAGCAGCGCACGGCTGACGGTGCTCGTGAACTGCCGTTGCTCCAGCGGGGACGGCAGCGCTCGCAGCCTCAGGGCGCCGACGGGCGCACCGGTGCCGGCGGGAGCCGCCGGGGTGTCCCGCTCCACGGTGGTGGCGCGGTGCTCGCGGCGCCGGAAGGTCTGGCCCGGCAGGTCCAGCCGGGTTCGGTCGTAGCCCTCGTCGAGGGCGGACCAGTCGACCTCGTCGCCGGTCAGGTGGCGGTGCGCCAGGCCGTCGAGGAGTTCGCGCCAGATGTCGTCACCGGGCAGCCGCCACACACCGCTCGCGTCGGCCGGTGCGGGATCGCCGCCGATGTGCACCAGGGTCTCGTAGCCGTGCGCGGCGAGTGCCGCGGCCGCCGTCCGCGGTGCGGCGCCGGTCTCGGGCCGGATCCAGAACGCCGGTTCTACGGCCTGGTCGGCGCTCACCTCGGCGGCCTGCGGTCCGTGCAGCAGGCGCAGCGAGAGGGTGCGCCGGGGCAGGACAGCGGGGGCGGGGACGGCGGCGTGCCGGGCGCCGAGCAGGCTGCCCGCCGCCGCGGCGTCGAGGGCGCCGCCGAGCCAGGCGGCCGCGAGGTCGCCGGGCGTGCGCCCGGCGACGACGGCACCGGGGACGAGGCCCCAGTCCGCGAGCGTGCGCACCAGCGCGACCTGACAGGCGAGGGTCCGCATGTCCACGGCGAGGGGGGAGCCGGTGTGTCCCGGGGCGGGCGGCTCGGCACCGGCGGCCGCCCCCAGCTCGGCCGCGCAGCGGTCGTAGTGGGCGCGGAAGCCGGGGTGGGTGGGGTGCAGCGCCTCGATGATGCGGGCCGCCCCGTCCGTGGTGGCGTCCAGCAGGAAGGCGACCGGGCGTGCCGGGGCCCGGTCGCGGGCGCCGACCGCGTCGGCCGCGGAGAGCTGCCGGCCGGCGGCGTGCGCCTCGGCACCGTCGCCTGCGGCGAGAGCCGCCAGCCAGTCGGTCAGTTCGCCGCCCGAGGCGGTCACGAGGGCCGCCCGGTGCGCGAAGTGCGCGCGACGGGCGGTCGTGGTGTGGCACACGTCCGCGAGGGGTGCCTCGGGATGCCGTGCCAGCCAGTCGCCGAGGCGGGCGGCCGCGTCCCGCAGGCCCTGGGGGTCGCGTGCCGACACGGCCAGTACGTGGGCGGGGCGCTCGGGGCCGGTCCCGCGCGGTGGTCCGGCCGGCGGGGCGGTCAGGACGACGTGCACATTGGTGCCGCTGAAGCCGAACGAGCTGACGCCCGCGGTGCGCGGCCGGCCGTCGGCATGGTCCGGCCAGGGGCTCGTACGGTCGTTCAGGACCACCGGCAGCCGCTCGACGCCCAGCCGCGGGTTGGGGGTCTTCAGGTGCAGGTTGCCCGGGATCCCGGCGTGCCGCAGTGCGAGGACCGTCTTGATCAGGCCCGCCACTCCGGCCGCCGCCTCCAGGTGGCCGACGTTGGACTTGACGGCGCCGATGCGCAGGGGTGCCTCGGGGGGCCGGCCGGCGCACAGGACGTCGGCGGCGGCACGGACCTCGATCGGGTCGCCCAGCGGGGTGCCGGTGCCGTGCGCCTCCAGATAGTCCACGTCGTGGGGGTCGATCCGGGCCGACTTCAGGGCCTGAGCGATGAGTTCGCGCTGCGCCCGGCCGTTGGGGACGGTCAGGCCGCTGGTGCGTCCGTCGTGGTTCACCGCCGATCCCCTGATCAGGGCGAGGACGGGGGCGCGTACGGCCGTGGCGTCCTCGGCGCGCATGAGGGCGACCATGCCGCAGCCCTCGCCGCGGCCGTAGCCGTCGGCCGCGGCGTCGAAGACCTTGCACCGGCCGTCCTCGGACAGGGCCTCCATGCGGCTCAGGGCGACCATGACGGCGGGCGACAGCATCGCGCTCACCCCGCCGGCCACGGCCGCGGTGCATTCGCCGCGGCGCAGGCTCTCCACCGCCAGATGGATCGCGAGCAGCGACGAGGAGCAGGCCGTGTCCACCGCGAGGGCGGGGCCGCGCAACCCCAGGGTGTGCGCCACCCGGCCCGCCGCGACGCTGATGGCCGAGCCGGTGGCGGTGTAGGGCCCGGTGGCCTGCGACGGCCGGGGCAGCAGCGAGTTCTCCGAGCCGGAGATGCCGACGAAGACACCGATGTGCCGTTCGGCCCGGGTGCCGGAGAGCAGCCCGGCGTGTTCGAGCGCCTGCCAGCTCGCCTCCAGCAGCAGCCGGTGCTGCGGGTCCATCTCGCGGGCCTCGGCGTCCGGGACGCCGAAGAACGCCGCGTCGAACGCGTGGGCGCCCTCGGTGAGGAAGCCGCCGCGGCGGGTGTAGGCGGTGCCGGGGGCGTTCCGGTCGGGTGAGTACCAGCGGTCGGCGGGCCAGCGGTCGGCCGGGACGTCCACGACAGCGTCGCGGCCCTCGCGCAACAGGTCCCAGAAGCGCTCCGGACTGTCCGCGCCGCCGGGGAAGCGGCAGCCCAGGCCGACCACGGCGATGGGCTCCTCCGTCCGGGCGCGCAGCCGCTCGACCTGCTCGCGCAGGGTGCGTACGGCGTCCAGGGAACGCCTCAGCAGGGCGTCATCGGTCATGGCCGTTCCTCTCCCCCTGTGGTTCGCCGGGCACCCGCACGGTTCGCTCCGTGGCAGGCGCCCGGCACACGTGCTCACGCTTCACGCCCTACAGCTCCAGTTCCGCCAGGACGTGCTCGAGTTCGGCCGCCACGGCCGAGACGCCGTCGTCCGCCGCCGGCCCGGGCCGGGCCGGGCCGGCCGGCGGCTCGATGCGCAGCAGCCGCCGCAGCTTGGCCCGTTCGGCGTGGACGACACCGAACTCGGGCCGCGCGTGGTGCAGCGCCGCGTCGAACGCGGCCACGCCGACTGCGTTCTCCAGCGGGGCCAGGCCCAGCCGGCGGCGTACGAAGCCCTCGGTTGCCGCGTCCACGCGCATGCCGCCCTCGCGCCAGAACGGCCACACCACGGCGATGCTCGCGCCGGTGCGCTCCCCCGCTGCCCGTTTCTCCTCGCGCCGGCGGCTGAAGGCGTTCAGGAAGCGACTGGCGAAGGCGTAGTCGGCCTGGCCCGGGTTGCCCGCCAGCGCCGCCAGCGAGGAGAACACGACGAAGAAGTCGAGGTCGTCGCCGCGGGTCGCCTCGTCGAGGTGCACGGCACCGTCGACCTTGGCGGCCAGCACGGTGTCGATCTCACCGGCGGTCTTGTTCGGCAGCAGCCCGTCGCGCAGCACCCCGGCGGAGTGGATGACGCCGTGCACGGCCCCCCAGCGCTCACGGGCCAGGGCGAGCAGCCGGTCCACGTCGGCGCGGGCGGCGACATCGGCCCGTTCGTAGCGGACGTCGCTGCCGAGCGCACGGATGCGTTCCAGTGCGGCCCGGCGGTCGGCGGTCAGCTCCGAGCGGCCGACGAGCAGCAGGTTCATCCGTGCGCGGCGGGCCAGGTGCTCGGCGAAGAGCAGGCCGAGACCGCCGGCCCCGCCGGTGATCACGCAGGTCGTGCCGTCGCGGACGGTGACACCGGCGGGGGTCTGCGGCTGCGCGGGCAGCTCCCGCAGCCTGCGCACCCAGCGGCCCTCGTCGTCATGGCGGACCTCGGTCTCGGTGCGGGTGCCGGCGGCCAGTTCGGCGGCGCAGGCCCGCAGCAGGGCGTCCGCCGGGTGGCCGCCCGTGGTGCTCACGGTCACGGCCTGCTGGACGAGCCGGGGATTCTCGTGCTCGACGGAGCGGGCGAAACCGCCGAAGGCCTCCGCGAGCTCGTCGGACGGGCCGCCGGTACGGACGTGCAGCCGCAGCAGCCGTACGGGCTGCCGCAGGCCGCCCCTCAGCAGGGCCTGGCTTAGGTGGAAGACGGACGTCAGCGCGGTGCGTGGCTCGCTCCAGGCGTGCAGGACGGTGTCGGGCGGGGTGTCGAGGCCGGTGAGGAGGGCGGCGTGGTCCTCGGGCGACGCCGCCCGGACCGTCCGCTCGGCGCCGGACTCCGTGTACCGCTCGCCGGCGCGTACGCCGATCACCAGGGCGGCATCGGTGTGGAGCCGTCGCACGCGCTCGGTGAGGGCCCCGTCGCTGTCGAGGACCAGCACCGGGCGGGTGAGCCAGGAGGCGGGACCTTCGGCGGCGTCGGCTCGTTCCCAGTCCGCGGTGTAGTGCACGACCTGCGGTGCCGTGCTGTCCGGTGTGGCCCCGGCGGTCGTCGCGGGGACCGGCGGCGGGGCGTCCTGGGCCGCCGGGCCGGGGTCGTCGAGGCCGAGCTGGTCCAGCAGGTGGCCCGCGAGGTCGTCGACGCAGGGGTAGTCGAAGACGACGCCCGCGTAGAGGACCAGGCCCAGCGACTCCTCCAGCAGGTTGCCGAGCCGGACGGCCGTCACCGAGTCCATGCCCAGCTCGAAGAAGCCGCGCTGCCGGTCCGGCGGGCTGTCCGGGGGGAACTCCAGCAGTGTGCCGAGTTCCCGTTGCATGTGGGTGGCCAGGGCGGTGTGCCGTTCGCTGCGGGGCACACCGGCGAGCAGGGCCCGGAGGTCGGGCACGTCCGGCACGTCGGGCACGTCGGGTACGTCGGCGGGCGGCTCGCTCGCGGGGCCGGGGAGCGCCGGGGCCGTGCCGGCCGGCTCCAGCCAGTAACGCTCGCGGGAGAAGGGGTACGTCGGCAGGGACACCCGGTGTCCGCCGGTGGGCGAGGCCGCCCAGTCGGTGTCGGCGCCCTCGGCCCACAGGGCGGCCGTCTGATCGGGCGTGGCGTTCGCCGGGACGGCCGGTGCCGTGCCGGACCGTTCCGGCCGGCGGCCGATGCGCACGCCTGCGGAGGCGGACCGGCCGGCGGCCACGTGGTCGAAGCCGTCGATCGCCTCGGTGAGGGTGCGGGCCGTGAACGCGGCCCGGTGCTCCATGGCCTCCCTGCCCTGCTGGAGCGTGTGCGCGATGTCGGCCGGCCGTGCTGGTCCCTCGTCGGTGCCGGACGGTTCCCGGTCGAGCGTGCGCAGGAACGCCGCCATCCGGGACGCGTAGGAGCGCAGGTTCTCGGGCGTACGGGCGGACAGCGGGAACACCAGCGGGCGGCCGGGGCCGGCGACGGGGGGCCGGTGCCGGGGCGGGGCCTCTTCGAGGACGAGGTGCACGTTGACCCCGCCCGCGCCGAACGAGCTGATCCCCGCCCGGCGCGGGCCGGTCGTCCCGCCGTCGGGACCGGGCAGCCGGGGCCGTTCCCAGGCGGCGGTCTCGCGCTGCACCCGGAACGGTGTGCTGTCGAGGTCGAGATGCGGGTTCAGGCGCGGCGAGTGCAGCAGCGACGGTACGAGGGTGCCGTGCCGCATCTGGAGCACCACCTTGGTGACCTGGGCGATGCCGGCCGCCGCCTCGGCGTGGCCGATGACCGACTTCACCGATCCGATGGCGCACGGCGGCCGCCCGTCACGGCGGTGCGGGACGGCCGCGTCCCGGTAGGCCTCGGTGAGACCGCGGACCTCGATCGGGTCGCCGAGGCTGGTGCCGGTGCCGTGCGCCTCGACGTAGCCGATGGTGCCGGCGTCCACTCCGGCGTCGCGCAGCGCGGCACGGACCAGTTCGGCCTGCGCGACCGGGTTGGGCACGCCGTAGCCGTAGGTACGGCCGTCGCTGTTGACCGCGGAGCCCTTGATGACGGCATGGATCTGGTCGCCGTCGGCCCGTGCCCGCTCCAGCGGCTTGAGCAGGACCGCGCCGACCGCCTCGGCCGGGACGTACCCGGTGCCGCCCTCGCCGAAGGCGCGGCAGCGGCCGTCCTGCGCGAGGAACCCGGCCTCGGCGAGCATCACGTACTTGCTCGGGTGCAGCGAGAGGTTCACCCCGCCCGCCAGTGCCATGGCGCACTCACCGCGGCGGATGGCGGCGCAGGCCAGGTGGATCGCGTAGAGGGAGGAGGAGCAGGCGGTGTCCAGGCTCAGGCTGGGGCCGCCCAGGTTGAGCAGGTGGGAGATCCGGTTGGCGACGGAGAACGTCTGGGAGGTGACCATGCGCCAGACGCCCTGGTCCAGGTCGTTCCCGGCGAACATCTGGTAGTTGTTGTAGGTCACTCCGGCGAAGACGCCCACCGACCCGCGCTGGTCTCCCAGCCGGGAGTCGGCCAGGGTCGCCGGGGTGTATCCGGCGTCCTCCAGGGTCTCCCAGGCGGTGGTGAGGAACAGCCGCTCCTGCGGGTCGAGGAGCCGGGCGTCGCGCGGCGAGATGTGGAAGAACTGCGCGTCGAACGCGTCGACGTCGTCCAGGAAGCCGCCCCAGCGGGGCCATGCGTCGCCGAAGCGCGCACGGGCCAGCTCCGCGTAGCGCCGGTAGCCGGGCCGGTCGAGCGGTATCTCGCCGACGCAGTCGCGGCCGTGCCTGAGTCGCTCCCAGAAGTCGGCGACGGTCGGAGCTTCGGGGTAGCGTCCGCTGATGCCGATGATGGCGATGTCGGCGGGTGCCCGGGGGCCGGGGTCGGGTGCCGCGGGCCGGGGTGTGGTGCGAGGCGCGGTCACGCTGTGTCCGGGCGGTTCCGCCGAGGCGGTGACGGAAAGGGCGGACGGTTCCGCCGCGGCGGTGACGGATCGGGCGGGCGGTTCGGCCTGGGCGGTTCCGGGGACGGCAGGCGGTTGCGCCTGCGCGGCGGCCACGGGCGGCGTGGGTGTCTCGCGCACCGTGCCGGCCACATGGCGGGCCAGCGCGTCCAGGCTCTTGTACGTGAACAGCGTGGTGCTGTCGAACGGCCCGTAGTGCTCCTCCAGCCGTCGGCGCAGCTTTTCCACGAGGAGGGAGTTGAGGCCGAGGTCCTCGAAGCGCGCGGCGGGGTCGATCTCCTCCGGCCGCCACTTCAGTGTCTCGGCGAACAGCTGGACGAGGTGGCCGCGGATCCCGTCCTGCGAGGTGGTGTCCGCGAGGGCGGCAGGTGCCGGGGGCACGGCGGCGTCCGCCGTGGGGGCGTGGTCCGGGCGCGGCAGCCCGTGGGGCCTGAGGTCCTGCGGCCGGCAGCGCCGGCGTTCGAACGGATACGTCGGCAGTGGCGTCCGGCGCACCGGCCGTTCGGCGCGCAGCACGGACCAGTCGAGATCGGCGCCCGCCGCCCACAGCCGGGCCAGTCCGCCGGTCTTCCCGGCGGCGACGAGGGCGGCGAGATACGCCTCGCCCTCGGGTCCGCCGAGCAGGGCCCGGGCCAGGCCGGCGGTGCCGGTGGCGCGCCCGGTGCACCAGGTGTCGCCCTGCTCCTCGCCACGCAGGAAGCGGACCAGCGCGTCGTACAGCTCGTCGACGTCCGCCGCGACCACCGCGAGCCGCTCCTCCATCGGCTCCCGGCCGAGCTGGAGGGTGTCGGCGAGGGAGGTCAGCGTGAAGTCCGGGGCGCCCTCGGCCGGTGCGTGCCGGTCGAGGTGACGGACCAGTTCCCGGGCGTAGGCCCGCAGCGCGTCGGGCGTGCGGGCGGACAGCGGTATCAGGAGCGGGACGGCGGGCGGGGCGGGGGCGGCCCGGTCGGTGACGTACTCCTCCAGCACCACGTGCGCGTTGGTGCCGCCGAAGCCGAACGAGCTGACGCCGCAGCGGCGCGGGACCGGCGTGCCGTCCGCGGTGGCCGGGCGGGCCCAGGGCGCGACGCGGTCGCCGATGCGGAACGGGCTGCCGTCCAGGCGGATGTACGGGTTGAGCTCGTCGAAGTGGCGCAGGGCGGGCAGCTGCCCCTGGCGCAGGGCCCGCACCATGGTGACCAGCCCGGCCAGACCGGCCGCTGCCTCCAGGTGCCCGATGGCGGTCTTCACCGACCCCAGGGAGCAGTGCGGCTCGGCGGGGGCGGGGTGTCCCCAGTCGTGGTAGAGCCGGGCGAAGGCCTGCTTCAGGCCCTCGATCTCGATGGGGTCGCCGAGGCTGGTGCCGGTGCCGTGGGTCTCGATGTGCGTGGCGGTGGCCGGGTCGAGCCGCGTACTGCGCCACGCGTCGACGATGACGTCCGCCTGCGCTTCGGGGCTGGGAGCGGTGAGCGAGGCGCTGCGGCCCGAGTGGCCTACGGCGCTGCCCCGGATCACGGCGTGGATGTGGTCGCCGTCGGCCTCCGCGGCGGCCAGTGGCTTGAGCACGATCGCGACCACGCCCTCACCGCGCACGTATCCGTTCGCGGACCGGTCGAAGGTCTTGCAGCGGCCGTCCGGGGCGAGCATGCCGGCCAGGCCGAAGCACTCGAACGGTGTGGGACTGAGCAGCAGGTTCACTCCGCCGGCGACGGCCAGGTCGCATTCGCCGGAGCGCAGGCTGCGTACCGCGCGGTGCACGGCGACCAGGGAGGACGAGCAGGCGGTGTCGACGGCCTCGCTGGGACCGCGCAGGTCGAGCTGGTACGACACCCGGTTGGGCAGCATGGCGTGCGCGAGGCCGGTGGCGGTGTGCGCCTGGGGCCCGGCGGTGCTGTGGCCGAGCACCTCCAGGTAGTCCATCGAGCTGAGCCCGACGAACAGGCCGGTGCGGCTCCCGGCCAGCTCGCCGGGGCGTCGTCCGGAGTCCTCGACGGCCTTCCACACGGTCTGCAGGAACAGCCGCTGGTGCGGGTCCATCAGCTCCGCTTCCTGCGGCGAGATGCCGAAGAAGGAGCAGTCGAAGGTGTCGACGTCGTCGAGGAAGGCGCCGTGCGCGCGGCGGGCCCGTTCCGGCCCGGCCCAGTCGTGCCAGCGCTCCTGCGGCACGCCGGTGACGAGTTCGTCCCCGGCGAGCAGGCGCTGCCAGAACTGGTCCAGGTCCGCCGAGCCGGGCAGCAGTGCGCTGACGCCGACCACGGCGACGGGGTACGGGGTCTCCTCCCGGGCCGAGCCGGCCGCTTGGGGGCCCGGCATCGGCTCGCGGGGCGGGTCCGGCTCGGTGTCCTCGTGTTCCGCGTCCGGGTAGCGGGCCGTCACCAGGTCGCAGTGCTCGGCCAGCAGATGGCCCGCGAACGCCTCCAGGGTGAAGTGCTCGAAGAACACCGACGGTGTGAGGTCGACCCCGAGGTCCTGGCGGAGCCGGTCGGCGAACTCGATCAGCCGGATCGAGTCGAAACCGAGGGTGCTGAGTTCCGCCTCGGCCCGGATCACGGACGGCTGCACCTTCAGAACCTGGGCGACGGTGGTGCGCAGGTCGCGCAGCAGGGTGTCCCGCAGCGGCTCACGGGGTGCGTCGGCCGGGCGCGCCGCACGCTGCCGCCCGGGCCGCCGCAGTCGCAGTTCCCCGTCGTGCGGGGTGCCGGTGGCCGACGGCAGTGTCTGCGCCTCGGCCGTCCGCGGGGGCCGGCGTTCCATGTCCCGCCGGGTCGCCTGGATCAATCCGCGCAGGGCCCTGCCCGGTCCGAGGGGTTCGATGTCGCTCACGCCCTGCCCGATCAGATGGCGGACGGTGTCCGTCCACCGCACCGGGTGGTCGAGCTGGCGTGTCAGCGCGCCGGCGACGTCGTCGTCGTAGGGGAGCGCGGTCACGTTGGAGATGACGGGGACACCGGGCGGGCGGAGGTCGAAGGACCGCACGAAGTCCTCGAACTCCTCCCGCAGGCCCGACATGTACGGCGAGTGGAAGGCGCCGCTGACCCGCAGCACCGTGTACAGGCCCGCGCCCGCGTCCTCGAAGACGGAGCGGGCGCGCTCGACGTCCTCCCGGGGGCCGGCGACCACGATCTGGGTCGGGTTGTTGTAGTTGGCGATCGACAGGTCGGACAGGCCCGGGGAGTCCAGGACCTCGTCGACCTGCTCGGCCGTCAGGCCCACGACGGCGGCCATGCCTCCGTCGGCCACCCGGGCCATCAGTTCGCCGCGTTTGGCCACCAGGCGCAGTCCGGTGGCGAAGTCGAAGGCGCCGGCGGCATGCAGCGCGTTGTACTCGCCCAGGCTGTGTCCCGCCACGTAGTCGGGCTCGGGCCCGCCCTTCCCGCGATGCGCCAGCAGGCTCAGCGCGTTCACGACGTACAGAGCGGGCTGGGTGAACTCCGTGTTCTGGAGCAGCCCGTCGGTGTCGTCGCGGCACAGTGCCTCGACGGAATAGCCGAGTATGGCGTCGGCCTCCGCCACCAGCTCCGGTAATGCGGCGAAGAGCGGCGCACCCATTCCTTTGTGCTGCGAACCCTGGCCGGGGAAAACGAGCGCGAACACGGCGTGTTGTTCCTTCAGTTTGCGTCGGAAAACCGATCCGGGATCTTTCGGCTGCGGGATCGAGAGAATGCGCAGCACTATTCAGCCGATCCATCATGGCCGGGGCGACTAAGGATGCTCTTGCGGCTCTCTAAAGCGGGGTAATCGCCACATTCCGCGCTTGACTTCGCCGTTGCATGCTGCACATCATACGCTCGCATTCACCATGCCATTTTCAGCCGCTCTGCGGTGGTCAATTCGGGGGTATGAAATGACACTTTCCGTTTCGACTGAGGAAGTACACACGGACCGCCGGGGATTCGAGCCGGAGGAACATCCGGCGCAGGTGTCCCTGAGCTCCGCGGCCACGATCGGCGCGGCGCTGCTGGACCTCGCCGAAAGCGATCCCGGCCGGCCGTTGTGCTACGTCGAGGGCTCCGGGCAGCCGGTGCGGCTGACGGCGGCCGAACTCGCCGAGCGGGCGGGGGCCGCGGCGACGACCCTGGCCGAGCACGGGGTACGGCCGGGTGACCGGGTCGGTGTCTGCGTGGACACCGGCGTCGACGCCTACGCCGCGCTGCACGGCTGCTTCCTGCTGGGTGCCGTCCCCTTCGTCTGTGAACCGCCGCTGGCGACCATGCGCCGGCAGCGCTGGGAGGACCGGCTGCGGCTGTTGCTCGGCCGGGCGGAGCCGCGTGCCGTGGTGGCGTCCCCGGAGTTCCGGGAGGCCGTGTCGGCACCGTGTGCGCAGGCCGGGGTGGAGATCGTGGAGCCGCCCTTCGAAGGCGGTCTCCTGCCGGGCTCGGTCCGGGCGCGGCCCGGTGACCTCGCGCTGATCCAGTTCACCTCCGGCACCACGGACAACAGCCGGGGCGTCGCCCTCACCCACGAGGCCGTCTTCGCCAACGCCGCCGCCATCGGTGACCGTGCCTACCGCCGTGGCGATCTGATCGTCAGCTGGCTGCCGCTCCACCACGACATGGGCCTGATCGGGCTGAACCTCGCTCCGCTGCTGCACGGTCTGCCGGTCGCGAGCATGCCGCCGCTGTCCTTCGCGCTGCGCCCGGAGCGGTGGCTGTGGGCGATGCACCGCTACCGGGGCACCTTCACCTCGGCGCCGAACTTCGCGTACCGGTTGTGCGCGACGAACGTGCCGGACGCCAGACTGGAGGGGCTCGACCTCAGTGCCTGGCGGCTCGCCGGCAACGGCGCGGAGGTGGTCCAGGCCGGCACGCTGCGGGCGTTCGCCGAGCGCATGGCCCCGTACGGCTACCGGGAGCGGGCGATGACGCCCTGCTACGGCATGGCGGAGATCACCCTGGCGGCGACCATGTGCGTGCCCGGTGACCCGCTGATCACGCTTGCGGTCCGCCGTGACCGGCTGGCCGCCGACGGCGAGGTCGTCGAGGCGCTCCCGGACGATCCCGACCGGCAGGAACTGGTCTCCTCCGGCGGTGCGCTGAAGGGGATCGAGATCCGGGTGGTGGACGAGAAGGGCGCGGACCTGCCGGACCGCCGGCAGGGGACGGTCCTGCTGCGCTGCCCCTCCATGATGTCGGGCTACTACCGCCAGCCCGAGGATACCGCCAAGGTCCTCGACGACGACTGGCTGGACACCGGCGACCAGGGGTTCCTGGACGACGGGCAGTTGTATGTCACCGGGCGGATCAAGGACGTCGTGATCATCGCGGGGTCCAACTACCACCCGTACGCCTTCGAGGCGGCGGCCGCCACCGTGGACGGACTGCGGGCGGACGCGGTGGCCGCCGTGGGCTGCCCGGATCCGGTGCGCAGCACGGAGGCACTGGTGCTGGTGGTGGAGTCGCGCAGCCACGCCGACGCCGCGCGTGTGGCGGAGATCCGTTCGTCCGTGACCGGGGCGGTGTCCGCGGAGACGGGACTGCGCCCCGACCGGGTGGAGGTGGTGCCGCGGGGTGCCCTGCCGAAGACCCCGAGCGGCAAGCTCCAGCGCCGCAAGGTGGTGGAAGCGCTCGTCAACGGGACGCTGCCCGGGCGTCGTTGAGGGTGTCACGGGACGGGCGGTGAACCCAGCCGGCCGAGCAGCATGGCGTCCGCGTACGGTCCGTAGAGGTCCACGACGGCGTCCAGGTCCAGGTCGGCGAGCGGGCTGATCGGCACCACGTAGCGGCCCGTGACCAGCCCGACCAGCAGGGACGCCACGAGGACGGCGCGCAGTTCGGGGTCCGGGGCCGGGATCCGGCGGGCGATCGGCACCAGCAGTTCGCCGCCGGCGACCTCCCGGAACAGCTGCGACGCCTCGGGGTGTTCCATCGCGGACCGGAAGACCATGAGGAGCGAGGAGCGTGACGCGGCGTCCTCCCACCGGGAGAGGAAGCCGCGGACCAGCCGGCTGCCGGGCCCGCGCCGCACGCCGTCGTCTCCGTGGGCGGCCGGGAGTTCGTCGAGGAGCTCGGGCAGTTCGGGCAGCAGCTCCTCGGCGCGCATCGCCTCCCGGATCACCACGGAGAACACCTTCTCCTTGCTGCCGTAGTGGTACATCACCAGGGCCGGATCCACACCGGCCCGTTCGGCGATGGCCCGGACGGTGGTGCCGCGGTAGCCGTGCCGTGCGAACAGCTCGACCGCCGCGAGCCGGATCAGCTCACGGCGGTTCTCCTGCGCCGCGTCCGGTCCGCTCGGTTCCGCGGGCACCGAGGCGCCGCTCGGCTCGGCCGCCATCAGGCCGTCCGGGGTTCGGCGGCCGTCCGGGACTCGGCGGCGGGCGCGGTACCGGGCAGTGCGGAGGCGGGTACGACGACCAGGACCGGGCGGAACGGCCGGAACCGTTCCACGGCCACGGTGACGAGCCACGCGACGGCCGCCCACAGGGCCAGGGTGAGCAGCGGCCCGCCGACGGCGTTGCCGCCGAAGTAGAAGACGCGGCGCAGCAGGGACACCGTGCTGCCCATGGGCAGGTACTGCGAGACGGCCGAGTAGAAGGCGGGCTGGAAGTGCGGGTCGACGACACCGCCGGACGACGAGACGCCGAGCGGCAGCACCAGCAGTGCGCCGACGACGATGCCGAGCGCACGCAGGACGGCCTGGCAGGCCGCCACCACGCCGACGACAGCCAGCGACAGCAGGACCGCGATCCCCAGCAGTTCCGCGAAGTGGCCCGACAGGGCGCCGGTGACCGGCCCCGCGAGCAGGGCACCGACCAGGCCGGCGACCACCGCGTAGGCGACGGAGGCCAGCAGGCGCGCGGAGGCCCGCTCACCACCGGCGGCCAGGCTCAGCCCCACCTGGAACAGGAGTCCGCCCACGGACAGGGCGACGCACAGCAGCACCGCGCTCACCCCTCGGGAGTCGTGTTCGGGCAGGGGGGCGATGTCCCGCACCCGCGGCGGTGTTCCGAGTTGCCCGGTCAGCCGCTCGTAGGCCGCTGTCGCGGCCCGGGTCGGCGCGTCGCCCGCAGCGCTCGCGGTGATCAGTCCGGGCGCGCCCTGGGGACCGATGACGATCGCGGCCAGGATCTCCTGGTCGCGCAGGGCCGCCCGGGCCTCGTTCTCGCTCGCGTACGCGGTGACGTCGAAGGCGCCCGGTGCGCCCGCCTCCAGCTGCTGGCCGAGACGCTCGACGGCCGGAGCCGGTCCGGACACCCCGAGGGGCATGTCGTGCGGGGCCGGGTTGCGCAGCCCGGGGATCATCAGCCCGGCGAAGGCGATGACCAGGAAGAGCCCCAGCAGCGACGGACCGAGCAGAACACGGTAGTTGGGCGGAGAAGTCATGACCTGCCCCCAGAAAGCTGACAAACAGGATGAATTTTGCTCAACAGGCGTTGAGGAACAGTCTGGCGTGTGGCACGCCGTCGCCACAACTCCCCTTGCGGGGTCTTTTTTTGGCCCGAATTTAGGCGGGCGCGCCAACCTGACGTGCGTGACAGATGCCGGTCCACGTATCAGGAGGGATTGCCATGTCGGACTTCGAGGTGCTGCTGGTCGGCGGCCCGTCCGCCATTCCGGGTGACGAACGCGTCCAGCTCTCCCCGTCGCTGACGGAGAAGATCAAATACCGGTTCGGCGCCCACTACGAACACTTCGTCCATGAAGGCGAGTTCGGAGCCGTCGGCGAGAAGCGGCTGCCCATCTACCGGTGGACGATGCGCACCGCCATCGCCGAATGAGTGAGGAGGCGCGCGGGCGTGTGGCCGAGCTGCACGAGATCCGTGCGCAGGCGCTGGCCGGGCCGAGCGAGAAGGCGACCGGGGCGCAGCACGCCAAGGGCAA
>NZ_JBSFTY010000140.1:0-15080 GCF_053591515.1 Streptomyces sp. NPDC003011 | reverse complement strand
GGCACGCGGGCGGCCGCGTGCGCCCCGGCCCCGGCCCCGGCCCCGAGGTCCCGGCCGGCGACGCGCGTCCGCTGGGTGAGCAGGAGCGGGCGGCGATCAGGGAGCGGTGTGCCGTGCGGATGGACGGCGCCCAGTTCTACCGCCTGCTGACCGAGCGGGGTGTCCCGTACGGCCCTTCGGTCGAGTGGGTCACCGAGGCGTGGCTCGGCGAGGGCGAGATCCTGGCCAGGCTCCGCGCCCCGTCCGCCGAGGAGAGGCACGGCGGCTCCGGCCGGCCCGCCCCCGAACTTCCGGTGGCCCCCGGGGTACTGGACGCCGTGGCTCCGCTCTACGCGGTCGCCGGGGCGCGTGACCTGGGCGAACGTGATCTGTTCATGGTCGCGGGGCTGGGCGGGGCGGGCTTCGCGGCCCGCGCGGACGGCCCCCTGTGGTGCCACGTACGGCTGACCGCTCCCGTCACGCGCCGCAGCCTGGTCGGTGACCATGTGCTGAGCGACGAGGACGGCAGGACGGTCGCCTGGGCCCGCGGCACCGAGCTCAGGGTCATCACCTCCGTTGACCCGGCCCCCGGCCCCCGGCCCGCCGACGCGGCGGCCGACGCGACACGGGCACGGTGGCGCGGCGAGGCCGGCCGCGCGGCACTACGGGCCCGCCTCGCGCGGACGGTCGGAGAGCTGCTGCGACTGCCGGCCGACGACGTCCCGTTCACCCAGCCGCTGTCGGAGACCGGTCTCGACTCGCTGGCGGCCCTCGAACTGCGCCGGCGCGTACAGGCCGAGACCGCGGTCGATCTCCCGGTCGACCTGCTCGTCGCCGGCCCCACCCTCGACGACGTACTGCGACGCATCGCCGCGTCCGTCGAGGAGGACACCGCCGAGCCGGCAGCACGCCCCTACGACCTGGACGGCGCCCGCTGGCTCCCGGTCGCCCCGCGGGACGACTGTGCCGTACGCCTGTTCTGTCTGCCGTACGGCGGTCGCGGGGCCTCGCTGTACCGGGACTGGCCGGCCGTCGTGAACCCCGCGATCGACGTGTGCCCGGTGCAGCTGCCGGGCCGGGAGGAGCGCGTGGACGAGCGGCCTGTCGACGCCGTCGAGGAGGCGGTGGACGCCGTCGCTCGCGCGATCGAGCCCTACCTCGACCGGCCCTTCGCCCTCTACGGGCACAGCATGGGCGCGCTGCTCGCCTTCCGGCTGGCGCACCGGCTGGGCCCCAAGTACGGGGAACTGCTGCGGCACCTGTTCGTCAGCGCGTTCAGCGCACCGACCGGCGAGGAGAACCCGCTCGGCGCGCGGCTGCGGTCGGTCACCCGCGGCCTGGGCTTCGAGGGGATGCCCGAGCACGAGGACCTGATGCGGCTGCGCCGGGCCGAGCCGGAGCGCTACACCGACGCGCTGCGCACGGAACTGGGCGCACATCTGGCGGACATGGCCGAAGTGGCCCTGGACGGCGCGGGCTACGCGGATCTGCGGCTCGTGGAGAGCTACCGCCACGACCTGACCGAGACGCCGCTGGACGTTCCGGTGACCGTGTTCCACGGCTCCGCCGACCCGGTCGTGTCCGAGGCGGACGCCAGGGCCTGGCAGACGCTGACGACCGCGGCGTTCGAGCTGCTGGTCATGCCCGGTGACCACTACTTCGTCCACGGCGACCAGAGCGGGACGCGGCTCCTGGCGGAGCTGACCGAGCGGTTGCGCGCGCCGGGGACGACGGAGGGGCGCTGAGACGAGGGCGAGGGCGAGGGCGCGGACGCCGACGCGACGGGCGGGCGGAGCCGGTGGCTCCGCCCGCCCGGGGGCTGGGATCGCGCGTCACACCACGGTGGGCGTCACACCGCGGTGGGCAGTTCCAGCCGCTCGTCGGCGATCAGGATGGCCTGGTGCAGGTCGCGCAGCGCACGGCAGGGTTCGAGGCCCAGCTCCTCGTTGAGGCGGTTCCTGGCCTGCTGGTAGGTGCGCAGTGCGTCGGCCTGCCGCTCGGAGCGGCACAGCGCCAGCATGAGCTGGCGGTAGAAGGTCTCCCGCAGCGGGTGCTCGGCGGTCAGGGAGCAGAGACGGCCCACGAGTTCACGGTGGAGCCCGAGACTCAGCTGCGCCTCGATCAGCGACTCGACGCACTCCAGCCGCGTCTCCTCCAGCCAGGTGGCGAAGCCCTCGATGACCGGCCCGTCGCACAGGTCGCCGAGGGCCGGGCCGCGCCAGAGGGAGAGGCCGGCCTCGAAGGCCGCGACGGCGTTCTCGGGCCGCCCCTCCTTGAGGTGGCGCCGCCCCTGGTGGAGCAGCTCCTGGAACTGGTCGATGTCGCACTCGTCGCTGCCCAGATGGAACAGGTATCCGGGCGGCCTGGTCAGAATCGGATTGGGCGGGCTTCCGGGTTGGCCGAGAAACTTGCGGAGCTGCGAGATGTACACGTGAATGCCCGCTGTTGCCCGGCGTGGGGGATTGTTCCCCCAGATCTCGGCTATGGCCTCGTCGATCGAGACCACCTGTCGGGCCCGGATGAGCAGAAGGACCAGCAGGACCTGCATTTTTCTGGCGCTGACGAACCTGCTGCCCCTGCTGTCGGTCACCCGGACCGGTCCGAGTATTTCGTATTGCACTAACCAACCCCCGTTGACAATACGCTGCGTCAGTGTTCCGTCCGTTCGGTGGAGCGGTTGTGAAGGAATCTCTGCGGACCTCCCGCGGCGTGTTCGGCCGTCTGTTCCTCTGGTCGTGCAGGCCTTTTCAGGCTATGAGAAAGCGGAGGGCGTCTGAAGCCCCTACCCACCCCTAAAAGCCCCCTAGGGTCCGGCGCTGAGGTACGCGTGGCGCACGGGGGTAGGGGTCGGGCGTCCTGGGTCCGTCCGGGGATCCGCGCACCCCGGCACCGGGCGTTCTGCCGCATGGCATCGGGGTGCGGACGGAACCCGTCCCCCGGTCCCTCCCGCTCCGGCAGCCGAGTTTTCGCAGATTTCACAACGTCATGGAAGTTTGATACGTTGTGACAGTGACGAATCCTATTGCCGTAGCAGGCTTAGTGAAGACGTTCGGTCAGGTGCGGGCTCTGGACGGGTTCGACCTGACGGTCAGGCAAGGCGAAGTGCACGGGCTCCTCGGGCCCAACGGCGCCGGCAAGTCCACGACCATCCGGGTCCTGCTCGGCCTGCTGCGGGCCGACTCCGGAGAGGTGCGGATGCTGGACGGAGACCCGTGGCACCAGGCCGTGGACCTCCACCGCCGGCTCGCCTACGTCCCGGGTGACGTGAACCTGTGGCCCAATCTCTCCGGAGGTGAGTCGATCGACCTGATCGGCAGACTGCGCGGCGGCATCGACAAGCGGCGCCGCGACGAACTGCTGGAGCGGTTCAAGCTCGACCCGACGAAGAAGTTCCGCACCTACTCCAAGGGCAACCGGCAGAAGGTGGCCCTGGTCGCCGCGCTCGCCTCGGACGTGGAGCTGTACATCTTCGACGAGCCCACCTCCGGCCTCGACCCCCTGATGGAGTCGGTCTTCCAGAGCTACGTCCTCGACCTGAAGCGGGCCGGTGCGACGATCCTGCTCTCCAGCCACATCCTGGCCGAGGCGGAGGCCCTATGCGACCGCGTGAGCATCATCCGTGAGGGCCGCACCGTGGAGTCCGGCTCGATGGAGGAACTGCGCCACCTCACCCGTGTCTCGGTCTCGGTCCAGACGGAACGCGAACTGACCGGCCTGGACCGGTTCGAAGGCGTCCACGACGTGCGATCCGACGCCGAGGGCCTCACCTTCACCGTCGACAGCGGCAAGGTCGGCGCCGTGATCAGCCACGCGGCCGACTTCGGCATCGTGTCCCTGACCAGCGCCCCGCCCACGCTGGAGCAGCTGTTCATGCGGCACTACGGCGAGGACGAGCCGGCCCGGCGCGAGACGGCCGGAGCGCAGCGGTGAGCCGCTACTTCGCAGGCACCGGCGACCTGCTGAGGCTCGCCCTGCGCCGGGACCGCATCCAGCTCCCGCTGTGGATCATCGGCCTGACGCTGGTGCAGACCGCGACGGCCTCCAGCATCAGCGGACTGTACGAAACCGAGAAGGACCGGATCGCCGCGCAGACGAGCGCAGCCGACAATCCCGCCTCACTGGTGTTCAGCGGCCTGGTCTCCGGCGCCAGCGAGGGCGCCACGGCCATGACGCAGTCGCTGCTGCTCGGGCTGGCGGGGGCGGCCCTGATGAGCACCCTCGCCGTCGTCCGCCACACCCGGCAGAACGAGGAACTGGGGCGCTCCGAGCTGATCGGTTCGACCGCCGTCGGCCGGCACGCGGCCCTCACCGCCGGACTGCTGCTCGCCGTCCTGGCCGACGTGGTGCTCGCCGTCACCAGCGCCCTCGGGCTGGCGTCGGCGGGGCTGCCGTTGGGCTCCTCCTTCGCGGCCGGAGCCGCGATCGGCGCGGTGGGTGTGTCCTTCGCCGGTGTCGCCGCGGTCACCGCCCAGATCTGGGAGAGCTCCCGGGCCGCCAACGGGGCCGCGGCGGCGGCGCTGGGCGTGGCGTTCATGCTGCGTGCCGTCGGTGACGTGGCCGGCCGGACCACCGACGGGGGCCTGCGCGTCGAGAGCGCCTGGCCCTCCTGGGTGTCCCCGATCGGCTGGGGCCAGCAGATCCGCCCCTACGACCAGGACCAGTGGTGGGTACTGGCCCTTCCGCTCGCCGCCTTCGCCCTCCAGGTGGGCGTGGCGTTCGCGCTGACCCGTGTCCGCGACGTCGGCATGGGCATGCGCGCGGTGCGGCCCCGCCGGCCCGAGGCCTCTCCCGCGCTGCTCAGCCCGACCGGACTGGCCTGGTACCTGCACCGCTCGTCGCTGGCCGGCTGGGCCGTCGGGGTGGCGGTGATGAGCTTCGCCTTCGGAGTCGTCGGCGACGAGATCAACGACCTGATCGGTGACAGCGAGCGCACCGCGGAGATCATCCAGCAACTGGGCGGCACGGGTTCGCTGCTGGACGCCTATCTCTCCGCCACCATCGGCCTGATGGGGCTCGCGGTCGCCGGATTCGCCGTGCAGGCCCTGAGCCGGATGCGCCACGAGGAGACCAGCGGCGGACTGGAGACCGTGCTGTCCACCGCCACCAGCAGGTTCAGCTGGATGACGGGCCACCTGGTCGTCACCCTCGCCGGTGTCATAGTGCTCATGCTGGTCACCGGGCTCAGCGCCGCCGTCGGCTACGGCCTGGCCACCGGCGACATGGGAGCGGAGTTCGGCTCCCTCGTCGCGGCCGCGCTGGTGCGTTTGCCGGCCGTGCTGGTGCTGGCGGCCTTCGCCGTGCTCGCCTTCGGATCCCTGCCCCGGCTCGCCGTCGGCCTGCCCTGGGCCGCGTTCGCCCTGTGCCTGCTGATCAGCCAGATCGGCTCGACGCTGGACCTGCCGCAGGTGGTCCTGGACGTCTCGCCGTTCAGCCATGTGCCCGGACTGCCCGGCGGCGACTTCACCGCGGGCCCTTTGCTGGCACTGCTGGTGATCACGGCGGTCCTCACCGCCGCGGGCACCGTCCTGTTCCGCCGTCGGGATCTGGCCCTCCAGTGATGTCCCCCGGCTGAGGGCCCGGCCGGCGGCGGCACACGGCCGTCACCGGGGCCGCGGAACTCCCCCGACGCGGCCCCGGTGACGGCTTCCTTCGCGCGGCGCCTCGGTCAGGCGGACAGGGTGCCGTCGCGCATGGCCAGCAGCGAACCGAACGTCCACTCCACGGTCTGCCGGACATGCCCCGGCGCGCCGTGCACGTCGTCGAACTCGTTCAGGGTCAGCCGCCGCACGTGCTGCCGCAGAAACGCCGGATCCCCGCCGGGGACGATCTCGTCCCGCAGGGCGGCCGAGTAGCAGACCGGGATGTCCAGCGCGGTGAGTTCCCGCGGCGACAGCGCCCAGTCGGCGAGCACCTCGCCCAGCGCCACGTCGTCGCCCGGCTCCGTGCCGGTCAGCCGGGCCAGCGTGTCCCGGGTGACACGGGGCAGCCGACGCTGCCAGGAACGGTCCGTGAAGAAGACACTGACCGGCGCCCCGGACGTCACCACCCCGCGCAGCCTGGCGTCGTGACCGGCCCAGCGCAGCGCCAGATGCCCGCCGAAGCTGTTCGCGAGGGCGTACGTACGGGAGACGTCCGCACGGTCCGCGACCGCGTCCAGTACGGCGGGCAGCATCCGCCAGCTCTCCCGGTCGTAGGCGAGAGTGTTCTCGCCCACGCCCGGCAGCTCCGTCACCACGACGGCCATGCCCAGCTGAGCCGCCTGGAGCACCACCGGAGCCCACTGCTCCTTGATGCTGACGATCCCGCCCGTCACCAGCAGCAACGGCTTCGGCTCGTCCGCCGACAGACCACCCGCCCAGCAGACCAGTTCACCACCGGACAGTTTCACCCGCACCGGCTCGACGCCCGGCTGCTCTCCCCGCCACCGGCCGAACACCGACAACGCCTCCTCGTACGCCGAGCGCCGCGCCGGACCGTCGACGAACGGGAAACGGGCCATGGCCGAGCACAGACAGGCCGGCAACAGCTGACCGGCCCCGGCCAGCGCGGTCGCCGCCGCCGACCACTCCACCGCCCACGAACCCGGCGCACCGTCCTCGTCGTTGGTGACGCGGCCCAGCACTCCCTCGTAGAGTTCGGCGGGCAGTTGCAGCGCCCGGGCATGGACGAGCACGAACTCCTTGAGCTCGGCGACGTCGTTCATCGTGTTCCCTCCCGCTCCCAGCGCGCGGTCAGGCTCAGATGCCCGGGCGCCGCCGTGATCCGCCGCAGCTCGTGACGGAAGAGGGCGGACCCGTCCGCTGCGTGCCCGTGCGCGCCGAAGCCGTTGCGCGGATAGAAGTCCTCGACCTTGCCGTTCTTCGGGGACGGCACGAAACGCGCCTCCACAGCCTCCGCGCCCTCGGCACGAGCCCGCTCCAGCAGCGCGGCCAGACAGCCCTGCTCGATACCCCGGGCGAAGACCCGGCAGCTGAGCAGGAAGTTGTCGATGTGCCACACCGGCCCACCGGTCCGCACGAACACCGCGCCGACCAGCCCGTTGTCCCCGAAGCGGTCCCCGGACCTGATGGCGAGGACCAGGTGCCCGGACGCGCCGGCCAGGGCGCGGACCTCGTCCTGCTGGAGCCGGTGCGTGGTCAGGTTGAACTGGTTGGTGCGCTGGGTGAGCTGGGCCAGGCGCGCGGAGTCGGCCTCGCCCGCCGCGGCCAGTTCGACCCGCACCTCCAGCTCCCGCAGATAGTCCTCCAGCGAGGAGAAGGAGTCGAGGAAGTCCCTGCGGACCAGCTCGTCGCGGTAGCGCGCCGGGCGCCGCACGTCGTCCTCGGTGAGGTCACGCACATCGAACCAGCCGTCGGCGAGCAGCCGTTCGGTGTGCAGCGCCGGATCGCCGTCCAGGTGCAGCACGGTCACCTCCGGCAGTTCACGGGAGACCAGCCCGCACTCGTAGGCGCTGTCGTCGGCGAAGACGACGCTGTCCAGGCCGAGGTTGAGGTCCTCGGCCAGTGCCCGCAGATTCCCGTGCTTGGGGTCCCAGTTGGCCACCACCCGCACGAAGTCCTCCTCGCGCAGCGTCATCCCCGGGTGCTCCCGCAGCACCTGACGCACCGGTTCCACATCGTTCTTGCTGACCGCGGCCACCAGCACCCCGCGCGACGCGAGCTGCTTGACCACCCGCTGCAACTGCCGAAAGGCGGTGCCCCGGCGGCCCCCCGCCACCTCGATGCCCTCCGGTCCGTCGTCGCCCAGCACCCCGCCCCACAGCGTGCCGTCCAGATCCACGGCCAGCACCTTCTTCGCCCGCCCGGTCCGGCCCCGCACCAGATGGGCCAGCGCATGTCCGACGGCGGCGGTCAGCTCAGGCGTGAACGGCGTCCCGGTGTACGCCGCCAGGCGGGCGTCGCCCAGCGCGGCCGGGCCGGTGAGCAACTGGTCCAGGTCGAGCACGACCACCCCCGGATGCTCCTCCATCAACCCCAGCACACGCGCGTTGCCCTCCCGCCACACCGCGCCCAGCCGGGCCCGTGAGCGGTGGTCCACCAACTGCGCCGCGTACTCCCGGGGCAGCGGCAGCGTCGTGAACACCAGGGTGCCCGAGCCCGCCGACGCATGGACGGCCGCCAGCTTGTCCAGCAGCCGTACCTTCTCGGCCAGCACCCGCTCCACGTCCTCCGGACGCCACGGCGGGGGCACCTCGTCGAACACCACACCGGCGTCCAGCAGACACGCCACCAGATCGCCGCCGGCCGCGTACACCTCGCTCGCCGGATCAGCGAGATCGAACAGCCAACTGCCGAAGTCGGCCACATGCGGGCGCAGCAGCAGCCCGTGCCGGGCCAGTTGAACGGTGAGCGGGGGGACGAGCCCGGCCACCGTGCCGTGCCCCGTCACCGCGACCGACACCGTGGGCACGCCAGGATGCGCCGCCAGCACCTCGTCGGGGGAAAGACGCGCCAACAAGCGTCCCGCGCGCTGCAGTTCCTCGCCGCCGAGCCCGCGCAGCAACGCGGGCAGCCGCGGATACTCCGCGGCCAGACGTCCGGACCGGTGAAGGTCCGCCACGGGATCGGCGGCAGGCGGGGGAGCGGGGGCCGAGGACACGGATCTCACACCTCCAGGCGAGGCTTCGCGGTGACCCGCCCCGGTACGCGGCTCGGCGCTCGGGCGGGCGCCATCAGACTCACCGCACAGGCTTGGCGGGGTCTTGCCGGTACCTAAAGCGGCCACCTGAAGCGGCCCACCGGCGAGATCCGGAGCCGGCTCACCCCCCGGGCGCCGCACGCCCGCGAGTCAGGCCCCTCAGGACTCGGCGTCCGGCGCCGCGCCCTGCGACTCGCGCCATCGCGTCATGAGCTTGGGCACCTCACCCCGGATGAACTCGAAGAACCGCCGCGTCTCGTCCAGCCGCGCCGCCCCCGGGTTCTCGGCGCCGAGCGCCGTGATCCCGTCGGCCAGGTTGTCCTCCAGCCGCAGGAAGACCTCGTCACGGCGGGCGAACATCTCGTACCACATGCCGTCCATGACCCGGTAGCGGTCATGACGCTGGCCCGGCTCCCGATGCCGCTCGACCAGTCCCAGCTGCATCAGATACCGCACCGCCTGCGAGACCGCGGCCCGGCTGATCTTCAGTTGTGACGCCAGCTCGACGGCGGTCAGCCCGTCCTTCGAGATGAGTACGGCCACGAACACCCGCGCGGCCATCCGTGGGAATCCGAGTCCGGACATGCTGAGGGCGAACTGCTCGATGAAGCGGCTCACCGCCAGCTCCTGGTCGGCGCCTTCTCGAGTACTGTCCGGGGCGACGGCCATCCGCGCATCCCTCCGCGTCGTGGGTACCGATGTGCCGTACGCCTGGGAGATGGACGAACGCACCGGGACTTTCGTTCACTGTTTCATGAAAACCATATATCACCGGGCGACGTCTGCGGACGCCTGCGACGAGCGCGCCGGTGCCACGCCCCCCGAAGGGAGCCACGGCACCGGCGCACGAAACGGGAACAGAAACCGGACGGGAAACCTCAGCTACCTCAGCCCGCCTCCAACGCGAAGCCGGACTTGATCCACTTGCTCGACTCGATCGCGACCCCGACAGCCCGGTCCCCGGGCGCCAGCCGCGGCATCAGCCGCTCCAGCTGGAAGAAGACCAGCGCGTTGCCGTTGTTGCCGGTCTCGTCGACGCAGGAGACCTCCTGCGCCTCCGGCATCCCCATCCGCTCCCGGATCCGCGCCGTCATCCGGCCCGACAGCTGAGGCGGCAGCACATACGCCAGATCGCCGGGCTTCCACTCCAGCCCGTCCAGCAGCTCCTCGGCCGACTCCGCGGCCAGCGCGGGAACCGCCTCCTCGATCGCCTTGTAGTCCTCGGTCACCGGAGGGCCGTCGAACCTCCTGCTCGCGCCGTACCAGTCCAGCGTCTGCCCCGGCTCCCGCCCCAGACCGACCAGCCGCGTGAACACCGCCCGCAGCATCGGACCCGGCGACGGCTCCCTGGTCAGCACCAGCGCGCCCGCCCCGTCCCCGAACAGCACCAGGTTCACCAACTGCGCCGGCGGCAGCGTCGCCGCGTCCATGTCCGGGTCGACCAGCTTGGCCGAGACGTCACCGCCCAGCACCAGCGCGGTGCGATGGCCACCCGACAGCAGCAGCGACGCCGCGAGCGACAACGCCTGCACCGCGCCCGAACACCCCGACTGCAACTGGTACGTGGGCACCTGATCGATACCCAGCCGGTCGGCGATCACATTCACCGTGGTCGGCATCAGCATGTCGGGCATGGCCGTGCCCATCACCATCACATCGACGTCGGACGGCTCCAGACCCGCCGCCGCCAGCGCCCGCCGGCCCGCCGTCTCCCCCAGATCGGCCAGCGAGAACCGCGGATCACCCGACTCCAGATCCACCGCGAGATGACGAAACCTCGTGCCGATGAACGCCTCGGCCCACTGCTCCCACGCCGGCCCCAGACCCATACGGCGCCCCAGCGTCGCATTGTCGATCCGCGGACCCGGCGCAGCCGTGCCCACCGACGCCACCCGCAGCACCGGACTTCCCCTCAGAACCAGCACCTCGACGCACCTCCTCGCCGTCGAACGGCCACCCCGCGCCACAGCCCCGGCCGGCACACCGGACAGCACACAGGGCGCCCCGGGCCGTCAGAGCGCACAGGCCGGCCAGGACCCACCGACCGCCTCACCACGTCACCGGAAGCCGCTGCGCGGCATACATCGTCGCCTCCGAACGCAGCGGCACCTCGTCCGCGTCCACCGCCAGCCGCAGTCCCGGGAACCTCCGGAACAACGCCGAGTAGGCGATGCGCATCTCCACCCGGGCCAACTGCTGGCCCAGGCACTGGTGGATGCCGTAGCTGAACGCCATGTGCCCGGACGTGGAACGCCCCACGTCCAGCCGGTCCGCATCCTCGAAACGCCCCGGATCACGGTTGACCGCCGCGAGCGACACCGTCACCCCGTCACCCGCCTTGATCAGCTTCCCCTCCAGCTCGACGTCCTCCAACGCCGTACGCGGCACCCCGAACTGAGCGATGGTCAGATACCGCATCAGTTCCTCGACGGCGTTGCCGAACAGCTCCGGGTCCTCCCGCAGCCGTGCCAGCTGATCAGGATGGCGCAGCAGCGCGTACGTACCCAGCGACAGCATGCTGGCCGTCGTCTCGTGCCCCGCCATCAACAGCAGCATCCCGACCCCGGTCAGCTCCGCGTCGTTCAGCTCACCGGTGGCGATCAGCCCGCTCAGCAGATCGTCCGCGGGCTCCTTGTGCTTGAGCTGCACCAGCTCGTGAATCAGCCCGTAGATCGCGGCGAACGCCGCCGCCACCTCCTCGTGGGACGACCCGATCCGCATGACCGTCGTCGAGTGGTCCTGGAACCGCGGCCGCTCGCTGTACGGAACACCCAGCAGCTCACAGATGACCAGCGACGGGATCGGCAGGGCGAACGACGGCACCAGATCCGTCGGCGGCCCCTGCCGCTCCATCGCGTCCAGATGCTCCTCGGTGACCTGCGCGATACGCGGCTCCAGCGACTTCATCCGCCGCACGGTGAACTGACCGGTGAGCAGGCGCCGGTACTTCGTGTGGTCCGGCGGATCCATGTGCATGAAGAACCCGGGCGGCACGGTCTCCCACGGCCGGCCCCCCGACGGCAGTTCGAACGGCACCTTCTTCAGATCACCACGGGCACTGAACCGCTGATCGCTGAGAACCTTCCGGGCCGCGGCATGACTGGTCACCAGCCAGCCCACGTGTCCGTCCGGATACAGCAGCGGACTCACCGGCTCCTCCTCACGCAGCCGGCCCAGCTCCTCGGGCGGATCCAGCGGACGCGTGCGCTCGGTCGGCAACCGCCGCGGCGGCGTGGACAGCGTGTCCGTCATCTCGCGTTCCCTTCATCGGCCTGCTCCCGCGACCGGCGACTCCGGCGCGGGC
The DNA here is from genome assembly GCF_053591515.1 of Streptomyces sp. NPDC003011. NCBI lineage: Bacteria > Bacillati > Actinomycetota > Actinomycetes > Kitasatosporales > Streptomycetaceae > Streptomyces > Streptomyces sp. NPDC003011. The sequence continues at coordinate 3,160 of NZ_JBSFTY010000140.1, read as the reverse complement.
GGGCGGACGGAACCGGCAGATGACACAGCATCAGGGCACGCCTGCGCACGCACGCCGAGCCCACGCCACACGGCGGCCACGGCGCCGCGGGGCAAGGGCCGGCACACCCGTCGTACCCGCGTGAAGGCGCGGGCCACGGCACGGTGGTGGTACGTGCCGGGACACGGTGGTGCGCTCACCCCGCGCCCGGAGGCCGGAGCACCGCTGCGCGGCGGCGGCGCCGACAGCGCCGGTCCACGCCTTTTCGCACAGCCTCCGGGGACGTGCTTAAGGCGGGCTTGGGTCCCCTTAAGGCGAGGTCCGGGCAGTGAGGCCCGGAGACCGGTCCCGCACGCCGGACCAGCGAGGCTACGAGACCTCGCCCCGCGCGGCAGCCGCCTCCCGGAAGCGGATGACCTGGCCGGGGCAGGAACGCTCCGCCTCCTCCACCGCCTCCCACTCCTCCTCCGGCGGGTGCTCGTCCACCAGCACCACCTGACCCGTGTCCTCCTCCTGGTCGAAGACCCGAGGGGCCAGCAGCGCACACATGCCCGACGCCACGCACCGGTTCACATCGACTCCGACCTGCATGGAGGAATCCCGCATCAGGGCATCCTTCCGGACTCGAACCTGCTGAACAGGCCCGTAGCGTAAGGCCTCCGACCTCCAGGACGAAGCCGCGACAGACTTTAGAAACCGGCAAGTCACCCCCAAGCCGCCCACCGCATGGTGAGCCGGGCGGCATACGGCAACCGCCCGGAACCGGACCACACGGAGAGGGCGGATCGGGGATGGCGCAAGCAACACGACCGACAAACGGGGCAGTTCACGGTGTCGTGCTCGGCGGGGGCCTCGCCGGCGTCCTGGCCGCCCGCGCCTTGCGCGACCACGTCGACCAGGTCACCGTGATCGAACGCGACACCTACCCCGACCGGCCGGAACCCCGCAAGGGCGTACCCCAGGGCCGCCACGCCCACATCCTCTGGTCCGGCGGCGCCGAGGCCGTCGAAGCACTGCTCCCCGGCACCCTGGACCGCCTGCGCACCGCGGGCGCCCACCGCATCGGCGTCAAGCAGGACATGATCCTGTACAGCGCCTACGGCTGGCAGCACCGCTTCCCCGCCTCCCACTACGCCATCACCTGCAGCCGCCCCCTGCTCGACCGGACCGTACGGGAACCGGTGCTGCGCGACCCGCGCATCGACATCCTCCAGGGCACAGAGGCACACGGCCTGCTCGGTGACCGCGCACGCGTCACCGGCGCACGCGTCCGCACGGCCGACGGCACCACACGCGACCTCCCCGCCGACATTGTGGTGGACGCCACCGGCCGAGGCTCCCGCCTACGGAACTGGCTGACCGGCCTTGGCCTGCCGCCCGCCACCGAGGAGAGCGTCGACACCGGACTCACCTACGCCACCCGCGTCTTCCGCGCCCCCGCCCACGCCCCCCGGCCCTTCCCCGTCGTCAGTGTCTACGCCGACCACCGCACCGGACAGCCAGGACGCAACGGGCTGCTCCTCCCCATCGAGGACGACAGGTGGATCGTCACGCTCTCCGGCACGCGAGGCGGCGAGCCGACCGCCGACGAGGAACGGTTCGCCGAGTTCGCCCGCGGCCTGCGCCACCCCCTGATCGCCGAACTGATCGACGCGGCCGAGCCCTTGACACCGGTGCGTACGACCCGCAGCACCCTCAACCGCCGGCTGCACCTCGACCGTCTGGCCCAGCGCCCCGAAGGGCTCGTCGCACTCGGTGACTGCGTGGTGTCGCTCAACCCCATCCACGGCCACGGCATGAGCGTCGCCGCCCAGTCCGCCCACGCCCTGGAGAGCTGCCTCCGCCGAGCCGGCGGCCTCAAACCGGGCCTCGCCCGAACCGCCCAGCAGTCCATCGCGGCCGTCGCCGACGCACCATGGCTGCTCTCCGCCTCGCAGGACCTGTGCTACCCCGACAACCGGGCCGACGTCAGCGACCCACGCCTGACCACCCAGGCCGCCCAGCGGCAGAGCTTCGCCGACCTCGTGACCACTGCCTCGCTGACCAACCAACAAGTCTGTGACGCCCTCACGGCCGTCACGACACTGACGGCGCCCCTGGCCCGCCTGGAGACCCCGGAGTTCCTGACGGCTCTGCGGCAGGGGGCCGCGAGGCCCCCGCTGACGGGGCCTCCGCTGGAGGCGCCGGAGGCGGCGCTCCTACGGAGGGCGGAGCACTAGCGGAGCCGTATGGGCGGCGATCCCGCTGGGAGCGGAGCCGCCCCGGTGCCGGTGACGGCCCCGGGGCGGCTTTTCTGTGGTCGGCGCGGTCGGCGTGGTCGGCGCGGCGATGAAGGGGACAGCCCCGGGGCGATCGCCCCGGGGCTGTAGTGGGATCTGGGCTCTGGGCTCTGGGCTCTGGGATTCAGGATCTGGAACCGGTGGGCTCTGCGGCCTCGGTGACCTCTGCGCTCTGTGACCTCTGTGGCCTCAGTGGCCTCAGTGGCCGGTGGACGAAGGGGCGTCAGCGTCGTCCGCACGGCCCAGCTGCCGGTCGATGAAGTCGAAGATCTCTTCCGTGGATGACTCCTGGATGCGGCCTCCCACGTCCGCGGCAGAGGCCGGCCGTATGTCGTTCCAGTTCGACAGGAGCGTCTGCAACCGCAGCGTGATCCTCGCCCGCTCTTCGTCATCGAGCGTCAACCGCGTCAGCTCCGACTCCACCGTGTCCAGCTCTGTCATCACCCGCAACGAGGCACTGGCGGAAATCGGAACCAGTTCCTCCAGGATCCGGCTGGTCAGGGCCTCGGGGGTGGGGTGGTCGAAGATCAGGGTGGCGGGCAGCCGGAGCGTCGTCGCACGGGTGAGGCGGTTGCGCAGTTCAACGGCGGTGAGGGAGTCGAAGCCGAGTTCCTTGAAGGGCCGCTGCGGGTCGACCGTGTCAGGCCGTGCGTGACCGAGGACGGCTGCGACGTGCGTGCGGATGAGGTCGAGAACGACCCGCTGCTTCTCCGCGGGCTCCGGCAGCGCGGCCAGCCGCTCGACCAGTACGGAGCCTTCGGCGTTTGTGTGGGTGGCTGCGGTGGGTCGGGTTGGGGGTGTCAGGTCGCGTAGGAGTGGGGGGAGGTGGGGTGTGGTGCGGAGTGTTGCTGGGTTGAGGGGGATGCAGAGGTGGTGGGGGTGGGGTGTGGTGAGGGCGGTGT
>NZ_JBSFTY010000139.1:0-15180 GCF_053591515.1 Streptomyces sp. NPDC003011 | reverse complement strand
GGTCGAGGGTGCGCAGGAGTTCGGGGCGGCGGTTGTGGGTGATGACGACGACGGTGGTGCGGGGGTCGGTCATGCCGTTGCTCCCACCTCTGCGCCCACCTGCCCCCTGCCGAGACGCTGGTCCACCTGCACACGGCGCTGCGCGGCACCAGGGGGGCGGCCGTCGCGGTGGCCCAGGTCGACACCCGCGCGGGCGAGCTGCGGTTCGCCGGTGTCGGCAACATCGGAGCGCGGCTGCGTGAGGGCGCCACCTGGCGTTCCCTGCTGTCCCGGCCCGGGATCGTGGGCGTCCACAAGCACGCGACGCTGCGGGAGGACCGGATGCCGTGGGCCGCCGACCGGATGCTGGTCCTGCACAGCGACGGCCTGCCCAGCCGCTGGACGCCGCCGTGCGACCCTTCCCTGCTCGCCGCCGACCCGGCGGTCGTGGCCGCGGTGACGGTACGTGACGCCAGCAGCTCCGCCCGGCCGGTGCGGGACGACACCGCCGTGGCGGTCCTGGCTCCGGCCCCGCCGGAGGGTCCATGACGCACAGCTGGCAGATCACCGACGTCGTCGACGCGGCCCGGGCCCGGATCGCCACCGCCCGGCTGGCCGCCGCCCACGGAGTGCCCGCCCTGGACCGCACCCGCCTGACCACCGCGCTCAGCGCGCAGTTGCGGCAGTGCCTCACCAAGGGCGGCATCTGGCGGCTCACCCTGGAGGCCACCGCCGCGCCCGGCGAGGAGGGACTCCTGCACGTGCTGCTGGCGCCCTGGCACGAGGCGGCCGCCGTCGCGCAGCCGCCGTGGCGGACCACGGTCCGCTGCCCGGAGGCGGCGGACGTGTCCGGCGACGCCGCGGTGGCCGAGGACCCGGTGGTCCTGGCGGAGGCCCTGCTGGGCGCAGACGAGGACACCGCGCTGGTGCTGGAGCGGCTCACCGAGCAGGAGGCACTGGTCGCCTTCCACCGGGAGGAGCTGCACCAGACGAACCAGGGCGTGCTGGCCCTGCACGCGGACCTGGACGCCGCCGGGCGGGCCCAGCGCGAGGCCTTCGCCGCCGAGCGCAAGGCGCGCACCGAGGCGGAGAGCGCCCGTCGCCGGCTGACGTTCCTGGCGGACGCGAGCGCGGTGCTGACGGCGTCGCTGAACCACGACGAGATCGTGCGCCGGCTGCCCGACCTGCTGGTGCCCGAGTACGCCCGCAGCGTGGACGTGTGGCTGTTCGACGGCGACGACGACCGGCATCCGCCCGCACCGCAGCACCCGCCGGCCCCGCACCCGGCCGCCGCCGTGCTCGCCGCCCGCACCGGGCGCCCGCAGTACGCCGCCGCGCACCCCGGCCGCCTGCCCGGTGTCGACGACCAGCCCCCCTCGGCGCTGGATCCCACGCGGCCCCTGCTGTGCGTCCCGCTGACGACGCGGCGCGCCCCCCTGGGCGTGCTGACGCTGTCCCCGCCCGGTGACAGCTGGGACCCGGACGACGCCGTGATGCTGATCGAGCTCGCCAGACGGGCCAGCACCGCCATCGACAACGCCCGCCGCTTCGAGCACAACCGGGACATCGCCGAGACGCTGCAGCGCGCGCTGCTCACGGACCTGCCCGCCAAGCCGGACCTGAGCCTGGCCGCCCGCTACCTCCCGGCCACGCACGGCCTGAACATCGGCGGCGACTGGTACGACGCCTTCCGCCAGCCCGACGGCAGTCTGATCACCGTCATCGGGGACGTCACCGGGCACGGTCTGCACGCGGCCGTGATGATGAGCCAGCTGCGCACCGCGCTGCGCGCCTACGCCGTCGACGGCGGTAGTCCGGGCCAGCTGCTGACCCGGCTGCACATGTTCCTGCACCATCTGCAGCCCGATCTGTACGCCACCGCCGTCATCGCGCGTTTCCGGCCCGGCGACCCCACCCTGACCTGGGCGGCGGCCGGCCATCCGCCGCCGGTGCTGCGTACCCCCGACGGGCGGGTGCACACGCTCGACGCCAAGCCCGGCGCGATGCTCGGCATCCCGCTGCGGCAGCAGATCGAGGACCACTTCGCGCCGCTCGTGCCCGGCTCGACGCTGGCGCTGTACACGGACGGTCTGGTGGAGCGGCGCGCGCAGGGCATAGATCCGGGCATCGAGCGGCTGGCGGACGCGCTCGGCGGGTTCGGCTCCGCGGAGCTGGAAGCCGACCTGGAAGGGGTGGCGGACCGGATCCTCACGCCCCTGCTGAGCGACTCCGAACGCGACGACGACGTGTGTCTGCTGCTCTGTCACCTGGCGGCCTGAGGCCCGGTCCGCGGTTTCCACCCCACGATCTTCACGATCGCCCCGGTGCGCTCCGGCGGCCGGAGGGGCATGGTGGTGCTCGACGCGTTCGTCTGCCCGCCGTGCCCGGCTGGCGGGACGGCCGGCACCGCGATGGGATCGATGAGGTGCGAAGCAGCGATCCACGGGCAGGCGAACGTCGTTCGAGGCAGACCGCCTGGAGCCGCAGAAAGGGATGAACACCGTGACACGACCCAGGATCCTGGTGGTTGGCGCAGGTTTCGCCGGAGTGGAGTGCGTCCGCCGTCTGGAACGGAAACTCTCCCCGGACGAAGCCGACGTCACGCTGGTGACGCCGTTCGCCTACCAGCTCTATCTTCCGCTGCTCCCCCAGGTCGCCTCCGGCGTGCTGACGCCGCAGTCGATCGCCGTCTCCCTGCGCCGCAGCAAGAAGTACCGCACCCGGATCATCCCGGGCGGCGCGATCGGCGTGGACCTGAAGGCGAAGGTCTGCGTCATCCGCACGATCACCGACCAGATCGTCGACGAGCCGTACGACTACATCGTGCTGGCTCCCGGCAGCATCACCCGCACCTTCGACATCCCCGGCCTGACCGATCACGCGTTCGGCATGAAGACGCTCGCCGAGGCCGCCTACGTCCGCGACCACGTCATCTCCCAGCTGGACCTGGCCGACGCGAGCCAGGATCCGGCGGAGCGGGCCTCCCGGCTGCAGTTCGTGGTGGTCGGCGGCGGCTACGCGGGCACCGAGACCGCCGCCTGTCTGCAACGGCTGACGCACGCCGCGGTCAAGCGCTACCCCCGCCTGGACCCGGGCCTGATCAAGTGGCACCTGATCGACATCGCCCCGAAGCTGATGCCGGAGCTGGGCGACAAGCTCGGCAGCAGCGCCCAGGAGATCCTGCGCAGGCGCGGCATCGAGATCTCGCTCGGGGTCTCCATCGCCAAGGCGGGCCCGGAGGAGGTCACCTTCACCGACGGACGGGTGATTGCGACCCGCACCCTGATCTGGACCGCCGGTGTGGTGGCGAGCCCGCTCATCGCCACGCTCGGCGCGGAGACCGTGCGGGGCCGGCTCGCGGTCACCGCCGAGATGTGCCTGCCGGGTCACGACGGGGTGTTCGCGCTCGGCGACGCCGCCGCGGTGCCGGACCGGGCCAAGGGCGAGGAGGGCGCGGTCTGCCCGCCCACCGCGCAGCACGCGATGCGGCAGGGCAAGCACGTCGCCGACAACGTCATCGCGACCCTGCGGGGCCAGGCGACGAGTCCGTACGTCCACAAGGACCTCGGTCTCGTCGTCGACCTCGGCGGCAAGGACGCCGTCTCCAAGCCGCTCGGCATCGAACTGCGCGGAGTGCCCGCCCAGGCCGTCGCCCGCGGCTACCACTGGCAGGCGCTGCGCACCGGTGTCGCCAAGACCCGCGTGATGACGAACTGGGTGCTCAACGCCCTCGCCGGTGACGACTTCGTCCGTACCGGCTTCCAGGCCCGCAAGCCCGCCAAGCTGAAGGACTTCGAGTACACGGACTCGTATCTGACGCCGGACCAGGTGCAGGCGCACGTCGCGGGCACCGCGCGGCTGGAGCAGTGAGACCCCCGCCCGTATGACTCGGCTCCCTCCTGACCGCTGCCTCGCGGCCGGCGGTCAGCGGGGGGAGCCGCGGCGTCAGGTGCGCGAAGGGCCGAGGGCGGGTGCTCCGGCCGTGTCTGTCATGCTGAAGACGGAGATCATGACGTGACACGGGAATGAGTACGGCGGCGTGAAGGCAGCGGGACGGTCGGTCCGGGCACGACTGCGGGACGGCGTCGCGGCATCCGATCCCGGACTGCTGCGGCTGACCGCCGGCCTCAGAACGGTCGGCGCCATCGCCCTCACCCTGGCGGTGCTCGGCCTGTTCGGCGCCGGCATCACGCCTCTGGTGGCGGGGGCGATGGCCGCGATGGTCGCCACCTTCGCCATCCGGGAGAAGCAGCGCGGGCAGCAGGCCGTGACCCTCGCCCTGGGGCTGCCGGTGGCGCTGGCGTCCGTGACGCTCGGCGCGCTGCTGAGCTCCCGGGTGGTGGCCGGCGACCTCTTCTTCGTCGCCCTCATCTTCTGCGCGGTCTACGGCCGCCGGTTCGGCGACCGCGGCACCACGCTCGGCCTGATCGGCTTCCAGATCTACTTCCTGTCGCTGTTCGTCGGCGCCACCGTCTCCGGCCTGCCCCGGCTGTACGGCGTGCTCGGCGTCGCGTTCCTGAGCAGCGCCCTGGTGCGTTTCGTCCTCGTGCCCGAGACACCGGCGGGCATCCTGGAGCGGCTGCGCGAGGCGTTCCGGGCCCGTCTGGCCCAGCTGGTGTCCGCGCAGCTCGCCCTGCTCGACGCCGGGGCGGACGAGGTGGAGAAGGCCCTGGACGACCTGCGGGGCGGCACCGCCCGGCTGCACGAGACGGCGATGATGATCCAGGGCCGGCTGGAGGAGGGCACCGCCGACGAGGCCACGGCGCGGCTGCTGCAACGCCGGATCGCCGACGCCGAGATCGCCGCCGAGCGGCTGGGGCTGTTGCTGCTGACCGCGCGCAGCGCGGAGCGGGCGACCACGCTGACCCTGCACCTGCCCGGCGCGCCCGTGCCGGCGGGCGGCCGGCTGCCGGTGCGGGACGAGGCGACCGTCACCCTGCGGCGTGATCTGGAGGCGCTGCGGATGCTGGTGCTGCGGCCCGTCGCCGAGGACTCCGGGACCGCGCTGTCCCATGTGCGCAACCGCCTCCTCGGCTACCGCGACGAGGACAACCTGCCGCCCGCCCCCACCGCCGTCCAGGACGTGTTCCGGGGCATCGGCGAGGCGGCCCGCGCCGTGCTGGGGCTGCGCGTCGCGCTCGGCGGGGCGCAGGACGAGTCGGACGACACCCCGGCGACCACCCGCTCCCGTGAGGAGCTGGACGCCGAGGACGCGGCGATCGACGCCGGGGAGGACGAGGGCCGCGAGGACGAGGAGGCCACCGGGCTGCGGCGGCCGACCACACGGGCGGCCGTGCAGGTCGCCGTGGGGTCGTCGCTGGCCATCGTCGGCGGCGAGTTCCTCTCCAGTCAGCGCTGGTACTGGGCGGTGCTGACCTGCTGGATCGTCTTCATCAACACCGCGTCCACGGGCGAGATCCTGGTCAAGGGCTACCGCCGGCTGCTGGGCACCGTACTCGGGGTCGTGGCCGGCATCGTGCTGGCGGGACTGGTCGGCCACCAGACCTGGACGGCGTTCGCGCTGGTGCTGGTGTTCGTCTTCGCGATGTTCTACACCGCGCCCCTGTCGTACACGCTGATGTCCTTCTTCGTCACCGCCGCGCTGGGCCTGCTGTACACCCTGCTGCACACCTACAGCTTCTCGGTACTGGTGCTGCGGGTGGAGGAGACGGCGCTCGGCGCGGTCTGCGGGGTGGTGGCGGCGGCGTTCGTGCTGCCGGTGCGCACGGACCGCCGTACGAACGACCTGCTGGTCACCGTCCTGGACCGGCTCGCGGACGTCACCGAGACGGCGGTGGACCAGCTCAGCGGCGGGCCCCCGGCCGATCTGCTGGACCAGGCGCGGGACCTGGACCAGGCGCTGGCCGACCTGCGGGCCGGCACCCAGCCGCTCACCCATCCGATCACGCCGCTGCGGGCCCGGCGCGACACCGCCCGCTATGTCGTCGCGCTGCTGGAGACCTGCGCGTACCACGCGCGGTCGCTGGCCGCGACGGCCGAGCTGCTGCCCACCCATCCGTCGATCGCGGCCGATCCGAGGCTGCGCCGGGCCGGGCGGCGCATCGCGCACAACATCGGGGCGATCTCCGCGCACGTCGCCGACGGGCAGGCGGCCGTCGAGATCGAGACCGGGCCGAGCATCGCCTCCCTGCTGGAACCGGACGTCCCGGGCACACCGAGGTACGGCCGGATCACCGACCGGGTGCTGCGGCATCTGCAGCGCCTGGACGAGACCGTGGCCGGTCTGGCCCGCCCGCTGGGCGTTCCCGTCGCCGAACCCAAGCGGTGACGGTGCCCGGTGACTCAGATGTCCGTGGGCAGGTTGCTCACTTCGGCGATGCCGCGCAGCTCGTCGTTCATGCGCTGCCGTTCGCGGATGTAGTCGGCGATCTCGCCCAGGCGCACCGGGTCGGACGCGGTGGCCGAGTCGGTGACCACCCGGACCGGACCGGTCTCCTCGATCTCCAGCTCGATCACCTCGTTGTCCAGCCGGCCCGTGACGGCGGTGGCGATGACCAGGGCGGCCTCGTCACGCACCTCCTGGGACAGCCCGCCCGCGTGGGCTTCGTCGAGCGCGAAGTCCAGCGCGGGCAGACGCTGTTCGTCGATGGCTTGCAGGACCGGTTCGACCACGGTGAGCAGCTGCTCGTAGTCCTCGGTCTCCATTCGGATGCGCAGCAGGCCCAGGTAGACGTCCACGGGCCGGCCGTCGGGCGGAAGCTCGGGTTCGTTCATCCCCTGCGGGTTCCCCCGGTCGGGCCGTTTCAGACCCTGCGCCAGCGCGCCATCGCGAACGAGAACAGTCCGAACAGCACCAGCCCGACCGCGACGCAGGCCAGGAGCCATGGCCCGAGCGGGGTCTCGGCGAACGAGCGGAGCGTGTCGTCCAGTCCTTTGGCCCGGTCCGGTTCGTAGTCGACCGCCGCCCGCACGGCGAAGGCCCCGGCGGCGGCGAACACCGCTCCGCGGGCCACGCCGCCGCCCACGCCCGTCACGTCGACGAGCCGGCGGGTACGGGCGGACATCTGTCCGAGCTTCAGTTTGTCGTGGTACTTGCGGAGCAGCGCCCGGACGGCGATCCATACTCCGGCCACGGCGATCCCGGCGCCGGCCGCGCCCACGAGCCACTGCCCGGCGGGGGCCTCCAGCAGGCGGGCGGTGACGTCCCGGGACTGCTTGTCGCTGGATCCCTCGCCGCCCGAGCCCGCGGCGAAGGACAGCACGGAGTAGGCGACGAAGGCGTAGAAGACGAACCGCACCCCTGACATCAGGCGCTTCTTCGCCTTGTGGCCGTCGGGTCCGACGGCACCGAACAGGACCTCCGACAGCCGCCACAGGGCCATGCCGACCAGGCCGATGCCCAGCGCCCACAGCAGGACGGCTCCGAAGGGTTTCTCGGCTATCTCGGCGAGGGCGCCGCTGCGGTCCGCCTGCCGGCTGCTGCCGCCGAAGGCGATCTGCAGTGCGAGGAGGCCGACCAGCAGGTAGATGACACCTCGCGCGGTCAGACCCGCGCGTGCGGCGCCCTCCCCCGCCGAGCCCTTCGCCATCCGGCGGGCGTCTCCCCGCCCGCTGCGCACCGTGGCACTCATGTTCATGTGGACCTCCTGGAGTCCGGATGCCCGGGTCGCGGGCGGACACACCCGGCGCGGGGGTGGTGTCCGGCGGCCGGTCCCGGTGGGGTCGCCGGCCGTCGGAGTCCCGGTCCGCAGGGGCTGCGGCCGAGGGCGTGCGGGTGTTCCGGGGCCCCGGCGGCACGGTGTGCGCGGGCCGGGCGAGCCAGGGGCCGCTCCCGCCACCGGGACCGCCGAGGGCCTCCGAGCCGGGAACGAGTGAGCCGGGAACGAGTGAGCCGGGAACGAGTGAGCCGGGGACGAGCTGGTGCGGTGGGCGGGGCGGCGCTTACCGCCGCACGTCCTCGTCGTCCCCGGCGACGGTCTCGCGGGCTCCGTCACTCGGCCAGCCGCGCGGGCTCCGGCTCCGGTGCGGCGGTGACCAGACGACGGGCGGTCTCCAGCGCCAGTCTCACGTCGCGCGTGCCGGTCGACACGCAGAGCGTGTAGGCGAGGTCACGCGCCCGCGGGTTCGGTCCGGCCGCGCCCGGCACGGACTCCTCGGCCGCCAACACCTCGTACTCCTCGACGAGCTCCCGCAGGAAGGCGGGATGAGGCATCAGAATCGGTTGCAGCTCGTTCACTCAGGCCACCCGCCCGCCGGAACCACGGCGGTTGGTCCGCTGTCCCATGACCTCGTCGCGCACCCGGGCGCAGCTGCGGCTGATCAGGCGGGAGACGTGCATCTGGGAGATGCCGAGCTGGTCGGCGATGCGGCTCTGCGTCATGTCCTCGAAGAAGCGCATGTAGAGGATGGCGCGCTCCCGCTCGGGCAGCCGGCGCAGGCCCTCCTTGGCGGATTCGCGGTCCACGACGGTGTCGAACGAGGTGTCCGAGTCACCGAGCGTGTCGGCGAGGCTGTATCCGTCGTCGCCGGCCGACAGCTCGGCGTCCAGCGACAGCGTGCTGAAGCTTTCGAGGGCCTCCATGCCGGTGGCGACCTCGTCCTCGGTCAGCCCGGTGTGGGCGGCGAGGTCGGCCACCGAGGGCTCGGGGGAGCCGGGGTTCTGGGTCAGTTCGCGGCGCGCCACGCGCACCTTGTTGCGCAGTTCCTGCACCCGGCGGGGCACGCGCAGCGCCCACATCCGGTCCCGGAAGTGTCGCTTGACCTCGCCGGTGATGGTGGGCACGGCGTAGCTCTCGAAGGCACCCCGCTCGGGTTCGAACCGGTCGATCGCCTTCACCAGGCCCAGTGCCGCCACCTGCCGCAGATCCTCGATGGACTCGCCGCGGTCGCGGAAGCGGCCGGCGATGCGGTGGGCCATGGGCAGCCAGGCGGTGACGAGTTCGTCGCGGACGGCGTCTCGCTCGGGCCCGTCCTCCAGCTCGGACAGACGGGCGAAGAGGGCGGCGGTGTCGGGGGCGTCGTCATGACGGCGCCGGTTCGGGGCGGTGGGCTGAGCGGACGTGCCGGGACGGCTTGTCGACATATCGATGAGCATGCGGAATCGCTCCTGAAGCGGTGGTTTCAGGGAATTGCCGCGGGAGGGAGGGACCGCTGCCCGGACGACCTTGACGGCCTTCCGGAGCAGTCATACCGCTCCCGCTGGCGCGCCTCCGGTCCGAAGCACGAAAATGCGTCTGCCCTGCCGCCCTGGTGCCAAACTCGGGTTCCGAAAAGTGTTCACGACAGCGGCACCACGGCGGAGATGCACTTCCCGCCCGAGGGCAGGTCGGTCACCCGGACGTCGTGCGCCAGGCGGCACACGATCGGCCAGCCGTGGCCGCCGATCCGGCGCCGCCCGCGCGGGTCCACGGGCGGGGCGGCTACCGGCAGCTCGTCGCTGCGGTCGCTCACCGACACGCGCACCTCGGGCCCCACCACGTCGACGTGGAAGTCGGTGACGCCACCGCCGTGCAGCATGGCGTTGGTGGTGAGTTCCGAGGCGACCAGCAGGGCGTCGGAGAGGGCGTCCGCGTCGCACGAGGCATCCGCGACGCGGCAGCGCTCGGACACCACCCGCTCCACGGCCTTGCGCGCCTCGGCCGGTTTGCACGGCCCGACATGACCACGCCGGTCGGCGGCGAACGGTTCGAGGGCGAATTCGGTCCTGTGCTGCTCGCACATCCCTGTAACTCCCTGATCGCTGTGAGAAATCACTGTGAGAGATCGCTGTGAGAGATCGCTGTGAGGAATCGCTGTGAGAGATCGCTGCCAGAAGAAGCCCGATCGGCTGTGCCCGGGGCCGGCCTCGTCCGGCCACCGGGCGCTCCCGGACATGACGGGTCGCATGACGGGTCGCCGCCCGGCCGCAGCGGCTGTGCACCCCACCTTGCGTGGGTTTTCGCAGGTCTCCCTACTTCGGCTCACCTTTCCCCGGCGTGCCAAACCTCTGGTTCCGGCCCGCGTACGGGCCATTGCGGGACGGGAAACGGGTAGGCGGTCGTCATGACCGATGTCGTGGACTCAGACGAACTGCTGCGGCGCATCCGGCGCGCCCGGGCCTGCGCCGAGGAGGAGGAGCGGGCCTGGCGCACTCGCCGCGAGAACCTGAGGCAGACCGATCCGGACGGATCCCGGGAGGCCGCCGTGCGAACCCTGGCGTACGAGAGCGTGCTCAGGGTGCTGGACGAGATCGTGACCCCCGGCAAGCACGCCGAGGAGGGGTGAGGCCGCACCGGGCCCGTCTCCGCGCGCTGGTTGACGGCCGCCGGGGACGGGCACCCGACCCCAATGACTGATCACACCAGCGCGCCCGTACTGGAAGCCCTGTCCGACTATCACCGCAAAGGGCTGCTGACGTTCGCGCCACCGGGTCACAAACAGGCCCGGGGCGCGGACCCCGAGGTCCGCAAGGTGCTCGGGGACGCGGTCTTCCTCGGGGACGTGCTGGCGTCGGGCGGCCTGGACGACCGGCTCACCCGGGGCCGGGTGCTGGAGCGGGCCGAGGAGCTGATGGCCGACGCCGTGCACGCGGACCACACGTTCTTCACCACCTGCGGAAGCTCCCTGTCCGTCAAGGCGGCGATGCTGGCCGTCGCGGGACCGCACGAGAAGCTGCTGATCGGACGGGACGCCCACAAGTCCGTCGTGTCGGGGCTGATCCTGTCCGGGATCGAGCCCGTGTGGGTCGAGCCCCGGTGGGACGGCGAGCGTCACCTCGCGCATCCGCCGTCCGCCGACGGGTTCGACCGGGCCTTCGAGGCCCATCCCGACGCCAAGGGCGCGCTGATCACCAGCCCGACGCCGTACGGCGCCTGCGCTGACCTGCGGGCGGTCGCCGAGGTCTGCCACCGCCGTTCCGTGCCGCTGATCGTGGACGAGGCCTGGGGCGCCCATCTGCCCTTCCACCCCGATCTGCCGTCCTGGGCGATGGACGCCGGCGCCGACATCTGCGTCACCAGCATCCACAAGATGGGCAGCGGACTGGAGCAGGGGTCCGTCTTCCATCTGCGGGGCGATCTGGTCCCGGCGGAGCTGCTCAAGATGCGGGCGGACCTGCTGGGCACCACGAGCCCGTCGGTGCTGCTGTACGCGGGGCTCGACGGCTGGCGGCGGCAGATGGCCCTGCGGGGCGAGGAGCTGATGGGCGGCGCGCTGGAACTCGCCGCCGAGGTCCGGGCCGCGATCGAGGAGATCGACGGCATGCACGTCAACGACCGGGACGACTTCTGCGGTGCGGGGCTGGCCGACGACTTCGACCCGCTGCCCGGCGTCATCGACCTGGAGGCGCTCGGGATCACCGGGTACCAGGCGGCCGACTGGCTGCGCGAGCACCGCGGGATCGACGCGCATCTGAACGACCACCGCCGTATCGGCATGCAGATCACCCACGGCGACGACCACGAGACGACCGGGCACCTGCTGACCGCGCTCAAGGACCTCGCCCAGGCCGCGCCCGGTCTGCGCCCGTCCCCGCGGATGGAGGTGCCGTCGCCGGACGAACTGCGGATGGAGCAGGCCCTGCTGCCCCGGGACGCGTTCTTCGGGCCCGCCGAGCAGCTGCCGCTCGCCGAGGCCGCGGGACGGGTGTCGGCGGAGATGATCACGCCGTATCCGCCGGGGATACCGGCCGTACTGCCCGGTGAGCGGCTGACCGAGCCGGTGCTGCGGTATCTGCGCACCGGCCGGGACGTGGGCATGAACCTGCCCGACGCGACCGACCCCGGGCTGGAGACGATCAGGGTCGTGGCCCGGGCCGCCGAGTGAAGAACGAGTGAAACCGGTCACGTGACCCGGATTCGGCTGCGCATCACCGCCGGGGTGGTTTATCTTTCATGCATACGTGGCCGAGGGGTTGACCGATCCGTCCTCCGTGCGCCACCTCTGACGGCCCTGGCTGGTCTCCCCCGTCCAGCCAGGGCTTTTCACTGCCCTCCGCACCCGGCCCACCCGTGTCCCGGGTGCGATGTGCGGATCCGCCGAGGTGCCCGGGGCGCCGTCGGCCGCTGAAATGGGCATAGGGAGGTAACCGGAAACCGGAATCCGTCACCGGCCGAGGAGCCCCGTGCCATGACCAAAGCGATCAAACTGCTGACCGCCCTTCCGCCGCCGCAACGCGGGCGTCTGATGACGCTGGCCCGGGAGGTCTCCTTTCCCGAGGACACCCGGATCTTCGAGGCGGGCGGCACCGCCGACCGCTTCTGGGTGATCCGCTCGGGCGCGGTCTCACTGACCCAGCAGGTCACATCCCACCAGCGCGTGACGGTCGCCGGTCTCGGCGCGGGCGACCTGCTCGGCTGGTCCTGGCTGTTCCCGCCGTACCAGTGGGACTTCGGCGCGGAGGCCTTCAGCCCGGTCCGCGCCTACGAGTTCGACGCGGCGGCGGTGCTCGGGTTGTGCGAGGAGGACCAGCAGCTCGGCATGATCCTGGTGCGGTCCGTCGCCGAGATCCTCGCGCACCGGCTGGAGACGACCCGGGGCAAGCTCATGGAGCAGTACACGATCAGCCGGCGAAGCGCCCTGTAGGGGCCGGGCTCAGACGCGGTGGCGGCGCGGTGCCGGGACCGCGAAGGCCGGGCTCAGCATGACGGCGACCACCAGCGGGCCGCCGCCCGTGACCGCCGTACGCGCGCCGAACACGCCGGGCCCGCCGTGCCGTGCAGGACGTGCGCCAGGCGCGGGCCGCCCGCGACGACGGTGAAACGCCCTGCGGAGGCGAGCTGCGGGACAGGACACGGGGCATGCCGAAGACCATCGCGATGATGTCGGCGAGGAAGGACAGCAGCGGCAGCTTGTGCGCGGCGATGTGGCGGTCCGGCGACGATCTCCCGTACGCCCGCCCGGCGCGCCGCCGTCGACACCGGGGGCGGCAGCGAGCGCAGCCGGTGGACCGCCCCCGCCGTGCCGCACAGCGCCGGCGGGTCGGTGAGGTACGGCTCCGGCGGGCCGATGACGGGGATCAGGACCCGGTACATCTTTCGGCCGGGGATCACTGTCGCAGCAGCGGCTGAGTGCTTGTGCTTCGGAGCCGCGTGCGCGGGTTCCGGCCGGGGCCGCGTCGGGCCGCTGCTCAGGCTCCGGCGATCAGCGCCGTGCCGAGGCCGATCATCGTCACGGCGATCAGCGCGTCCAGGACCCGCCAGGCGGCCGGCCGGGCCAGGAGGCGGCCCAGCAGCCGGGCGCCGAAGCCGAGCGCGGCGAACCAGCACAGGCTGGCGCACGCGGCGCCGAGCCCGAACGTCCAGCGCTGCGGGCCGCGGTCGGCGGCGACGGAACCCAGCAGGAAGACGGTGTCCAGGTAGACGTGCGGGTTGAGCCAGGTCATCGCCAGACAGGTGAGCACCGCCCGTCGGACGGACCCCTGGGTCTCCCCGTCGGCGCGCAGGGCGCCGCCCGGCCGGACCACCCGGCGCGCGGCGAGAGCGCCGTAGCCGAGGAGGAACGCGCCGCCGATCCAGCCGATCACGGTCAGTGCTTCCGGCCACGCCGCCACCACGGCGCCGACACCGCCCACCCCGAGGGTGATGAGGAAGGCGTCGGACACGGCGCAGATGGCGACGACGGCGAGGACCGCGTGGCGGCGGACTCCCTGGCGCAGGACGAAGGCGTTCTGGGCACCGATGGCGACGATGAGCGAGAGGCCGGTGCCGAACCCGGCGGCCGCGGCGGAGAGGGAGGCGGTCATGACGTCCACGCTAGGGAAACGATCAGTGGACGTACAGCTAAAGATTCTTACGTATCATTAGCTCTCGTGATGATGACGGAGCTGCCTCTCGACCAGGTGCGGACGCTGCTCGCGGTGGTGGACGAGGGGACGTTCGACGCGGCGGCGGCCACCCTGCATGTGACGCCCTCTGCGGTCAGCCAGCGGGTGAAGGCACTGGAGCAGCGCACCGGGCGGGTCCTGCTGGTGCGGACCAAACCGGTGCGGCCGACCGAGTCCGGGGACATCGTCGTCCGGTTCGCCCGGCAGCTGGCCCGGCTGGAGCGGGACGCGCGCGCCGAGCTGGGGATGAGCGGCGCCGAAGAGCCGACCCGGGTGTCGATCGCGGTGAACGCGGACTCCCTGTCGATCTGGTTCCTCCGCGCCCTCACCCGCGTTCCGTCGGACCCGCCGCTCTGTTTCGAGCTGCGCCGCGAGGACGAGACCCGGACGGCGGCCCTGTTGCGGGAGGGCCGGGTGATGGCCGCGGTGACCTCGTCGCCCGACCCCGTGGCGGGCTGCCTGGTGCGGCCGCTGGGCCGGCTGCGCTATGTGGCGGCGGCTAGCGCGGACTTCGCCGGGAGGCATCTCGGCGGACCGCTGCCGGAGGCGCTCGCGGTCGCGCCGGTGGTGACCTTCGACCGCGACGACGACCTCCAGGACGCCTTCGTGCGCGGGCTGCGCGGCGGCCGGGGCGGCGCGAGCCCGGTGCGCCACCTCGTACCCACCTCGGAGGGGTTCGCGGAGGCCGTCGCGGCCGGTCTGGGCTGGGGCCTGGTGCCGGAGGTGCAGGCGGAACCGCTGCTGCGCACGGGCCGTCTCGTCCCCCTGGCGCCGGACCGCCCGGTCGACGTACCGCTGTACTGGCAGCAGTGGAAGCTCGACGCACCGGCGCTGGCGGCCGTCGCCCGGGCGGTGGTGGCCACCGCGGCGGAGACGCTGCGCGGCTAGCCACGTGCTCGGGTGCCTTCAACGGGCAGGCCCAGCTGTCGCGGCTGCGAGAAGACGTCCGCCACCCCCGCAATCCGCCACCCCCGCCATATCTTCACGAGGTCCCACTGGGCTCGGCTGTTTCAGCCACGCGTCGACAGGTGACCCGGAGACGAGTAAGGCATCCCCGAGGGCACGTTCGACTCGATCGCAGGTGACATTTGATGGAGAACTGGCGAGAACAGGCCACGTGCCGCCACGAGGACCCCGATCTCTTCTTCCCGATCGGCACCACCGGCCCGGCACTGGTGCAGCAGGAGCAGGCGAAGGCCGTCTGCCGGCGCTGCCCGGTCCAAGAGCAGTGCCTGGAGTGGGCGTTGGACACCGGGCAGACCATCGGTGTGTGGGGTGGCACGAGTGAGAACGAACGCCGTGCGCTGAAGCGGCGCGCGGCTTCCCGGAGGCGCTCCGGCTGACGCGATGACGCAAGCGCTCCGGCCGGCACGAGAACGCGGTGGGGCCCGGTGCCGTTCGGCACCGGGCGCCTGCCGCACGACGAGATCTGGCACTTC
>NZ_JBSFTY010000138.1:0-15229 GCF_053591515.1 Streptomyces sp. NPDC003011 | reverse complement strand
GCCGACACGATGCCGGGCTGGTTCCAGCCCATCGCCGAATACCAGCCCTTCACCCCCGCCATCGAAACCCTGCGCGGCCTGCTCCTGGGCACCGAGATCGGCCACAACGGCTGGCTCGCCCTCACCTGGTGCCTGGCCCTGACCGCCCTCGGCTACCGCTGGTCCACCACCCTGTTCAACCGCGACCCGAAGTAACCCCCACCACCGCACGGACCGCCCCCCACAACCCCTCCCGCCCCAGGGCGGCGTACTCCGACACCGCGTCGGCATACGCCGCCCCACCGCCATGCCGGGCCGCCTGCCGGACAGCGGAGGCGCGGCAGCCGCGCGCAGTCACTGCCCTGGCCCGCTCCTCCGCCCAGGCTCGCGCCCGCCGGGTACAGCCGGGGCGGGTCCCGGTGGCCGCGGCGAACGACTTGGCGGGGTCCCGGCTCGCGGGCCGGCCTGGCGGTCCGCGGCCGCTTCGAGCGCCGCCGTCGGTCGCTGGGACCGAATCGGCTCGGCGGACTCAGGCGTGACGGGCGAGCTTGACCGCGGAGACGAGCAGGAGCGCGGCCAGGACGGGGATGAGCACCAGGTCCGAGAACACGCCGAGGAGCAGCCCGCCCAGCGTCGCGCCGGCGATCGAGCCGCCGGCCATCACCAGGGTGAAGCGGTGGTTGGCGCGCAGCACCGCGAAGCTGCCGTCACGGCTGTAGCGGGCGAAGGCCACCAGCATCGTCGGCAGCGACACCAGCAGGGACAGGCTTCCCGCCGTCTTGATGTCCACGCCGAACAGCAGCACGATCGTCGGGATCAGCAGCTCTCCCCCGGCCACTCCCATGATCGCCGCGACCACCCCGATGGCGAACCCGGCCACGACTCCGCTGGGCACCTCCGCCCACAGCGGCAGCGCGAGCGTTCCCAGGGTGGTGGTGTGCGTGACCAGCAGGGCCGCGGCCATGAGCACCATCAGCCCTGCCAGCACCTTGTGGAGGGTGGAGCTGCGCATCCGCACCGCCCAGGACGCTCCGGCCCAGGCGCCCGCCAGGCTCCCGGCCAGCAGGTTGACCGCGACAGGCCAGTGCGCGGCCACGTCGGAGGCCGGCACCACCACCAAGCGGGCGGGAAGCGCGACCACGACCACCACCAGGCTCATCGCCTTGTTCAGGATGACGGCGGAGAGCGCGGCGAACCCGAACAGGCTGATCAGCAGCGGCAGGCGGAACTCCGCGCCGCCCAGCCCGATCATCCCGCCCAGAACACCGATGGCCGCTCCCGCACCGAACACCACGAGAGCCGAGTGCGTCGGACGAGGCGGGACGAGGTTCTGGCCGGTGGTCATGGCGGGCATTCTCACCGGCCGTGGGTCCGGGCCGCTACGGCACGGCCCGACGGTGGCCGGCTGGAACTGTCCTGTCCCGGACAACTGTGGGCAGGGCGAGGTTCTGACCTGCGGTGCCTACGGTTGAGTGGGACGAGTGGGCTCCTCCTGTCCCGCTCGACCGCAGGCAGCCGCCTCCGGGGGTGTGTCAGCGCGCTGCGAGGTGTGCGAGCAGCTCGGCGGCGGGCTTCGGGTGGACGAGCCAGCGCAGGTGACTCCCTTCGAGTGTCCGGACGTCGAAGGGGTTGTCGGGTGTGAGCGCATCGGCTTCGCGAATCATGCGGTCCTGCACGGCGAGCGGAAGGCTGGCATCGGCGGCCAGGCGCACATAGGTCCTGCGAATCCGGCCCCAGGTCGTGGCCTGTGCCCGGTCGGCGGACGTACCGACGTCGAGGTTCTCATCAGGCTGGAAGGTGTTCAGGAAGGTCCGGAACTCGTCATCGGTGAGGTCGGCGGCGAACGCTTGCTTGAACGCGGCGAGCGCCGCCGGGTCGGCGGTGCGGAAGTTGGTCCGGAGCAGACCGAGTTCGGCCGGGTTCCCGACGAGCGTGGCAGCGAAGGCTCCCGCGTCGACGTCGGCCATCTCCGGCTGGGCGTAGTAGTCGCTCACGTCCAGATCGACGGGGCACCAGGCGGAGACGTAAACGACCCGGTCGATCAGCTCGGGCCGGGCGTTGGCGACGGCGGTGGTCGTGATGCCGCCCCTGCTGTGGGCGACGAGGATGGTGGGCCCGTTCCGCTTGGCCCGTTCGAGGACTTCGATCACGCGGGCGGCGTTGTCGGCGAGCGTGACTCCCTTGATGCTCCCCGGTTCTGCGGCGAGGGCGTCGAGATCCTGGGGAGCCTGGTAGGCCGCGGGGAAGGTCGCCTCGAATCCGTGCCCCGGAAGGTCGACCGCGACCGAGCGGTGCCCACGTAAGGCGAGCTCGGCTTGCAGCGGCGCGAACGAGAACGAATTCGCGAAGGCCCCGTGAACGAAAACGAATGTCGGCAGAGTCTGCATGCCTCAGCCTCCCATGTCCTGTCTCAGGCAAGTCCGGGTAGCGCGAGTCGGTGACCTGCGGTGCCCGGAGATCAATGAGACGGTTCAGCTTGTGTTCGTCTCGGCTGACTCCGGGCACGGCAAGAGCGCCCGAGCCGGCCGAAGCCGACCCGGGCGTCCAGCCAACACACCTGTACAGGGGCCTACTTGACGGTCCGATAGGCCCGGTGGATCGTCTGCTTCAGGGTGTTGCCGGCCGCGTCCGTGAGCGTCACGCGCAGAGAGACCGCGCCCGCCTTCGCCGGGTGACGCAGGTCGAGGCGCTTGCCGTCGGCCGCCTTCGCCGGGTGCCAGGTCCGGCCGTCGTCGTACGAGACGGAGAAGGCCAACTTGCGGGCGGTGCGCGCGGTGGCCGCGCCCTCGACCGTGAACGGGACGGAGAAACGCGTACCCGCCTTGGCCGTGCTCTCCGTGGACAGCCGGGGCGTGAAGCGGACCACCGACAGCGGCAGCCGCTGCCCGACACCGGTGACGTGCGCGGAGGTGAAGGTCCACTCGGCGGTGACCCGGGTGCTGACCGAGGACAGCGTGGTGGGGCGGGAGACGTCCGTGGTGAGACGGAACGAGCGCTTGGCAGCGGGGAGTTCGTACGAGATGCCGGTCAGCGGCGTGTCCACGGCGAAGACCCGCGTGCCGCCCGCGTACAGGGTGCTCCTGGCCCTGCTGTACCGGGAGTCGCCGATATGGCCGGCGCCGTCGGAGAAGAGGGGGAGGTAGGCGAGGAAGGTGTCGCCGACGCGGACCGCGCCGGGGCGGTCCGCGCCGTCCGTCAGCGGGCCGGTGAGGTGCGGGCCGAAGACGCCGGTGTTGAAGCGCTCGGTGTACTGCTTGCCCGCGCTGTAGGAGCGGGGCTTCGCGGTCCACTGGCCGGCCTCCCACACCGGTTCGCCGTCCGCGTCCTTGCCGCCGTCCTGCGAGACGGAGTACCGCCACCGCACGCCCGGCAGGACGTACTCGGTGAAAGCGCCCGGCAGCGAGCGCGTGTCGAGGTGGAAGTCGAACGACGAGCCGCCCGGAGTCATCGGCGCGGCGACGAGCGTCGCCGTCTTGCCCCTGGCGGGCGCACCGGCGGCGAGCGTGACCTTGGCGAACTGGCCGCGCTTCGGGTTCGCGGTGAAGCCCGACAGGTCGCCGGTACGGTTCCAGGTCGGCCGGTAGTGCGTACTGCCGTGCGTCCAGGTGCCGTTGTACTGCGCGAACGCCTCGCCCGCCGGAAGCCGGGCCCCGAACTGACCGACGCGCAGCCTGCCGAAGTCGCCCATGTCGTACGTGGAGACGCTCCGGTTCCCGCCGATGTCGAACCCGTAGTTGAGGGTGGCGTCGGTGTGCTTGGCCCTGCTGTCCGGCACGGTGATCCGGATCGGCTTGGCCTCGCGGGCGTCCATGACGAGGGTGGTGTCACGGGTGAGCGAGAACTTCGGGTTGAGCAGGAGGGCCAGCTCCCCGGAGTCGGCGTCGGGGGTCGCGCCCGTGTCGATCCGGCCTTCGAGGCTGTAACGCCCCTTGGGTAGCCGTACGGTGAACTCGCCGTCCGTGTCGTCGGAGTAGTCCTGCCAGATCTCGTTGTCCAGGCCCTGCACCCCGGTCTGCGAACGGGTGGCGGTCCTGCCCCGCAGGTCGAGGTGCTTGACCGTCAGGTCGTACGACTCGACCTCGCGGTGTACGCCGATGCCGGTCCGTACGGTCGTCCCCGCGCCGTCCGTCGCGGTGAGCGCGCCGCCGAAGGAGCCGTCGGCCGTGCCCGCGCCGCTGTCGGCGGTGACCTGGGCGGTCGCGGTGGCGCCCGCCGCAACCGTGAGCTGCTTCGGCGAGACCTCGAACATGCCCTCGGCGGCGGGCTTTCCGTCCTCGCCGTACGCCTCGGTGCTCAGGTCGAGGGTGAGGGGGCGGTCGCCGTCGTTGCGGTAGGTGACCGTCTTCGTGGCCGGCTGGTCGTCGGTGTGCGGCCACTGCCGGGCGGGGAAGCCGAGGGCGGCCGGGTTGGTGGTGAGCTGCTGGTCGAGGGCTCGCGTGAGGTCCGTACGGCCCGTGCCCTGCGCGAACGCCGAGACACCGGCGGTCGGCTTGGCGGACGCGGTGAGCGCGGCCTTGATGCGCTCACCGGTCCAGTCGGGGTGGCGCTGGGCGAGGATCGCGGCGGCGCCCGCGACATGCGGGGTCGCCATCGACGTACCGCTCATCGAGACGTAGCCGTCGGCGGCCGGGTCGCCCTCCGTGCCCTCGGCGGCCTTCGCGGCGACGATGTCGACGCCGGGGGCGGTGAGGTCGGGCTTGAGGGAACCGTCCGCCGTCGGGCCTCGGCTGGAGAAATCGGCCATCGCGTCGGTGCGGTCCACCGCGCCCACGGTGAGCGCGGCGGCGGCGCTGCCCGGCGAACCGACGGTGCCGGCGGCGGGGCCCTCGTTGCCGGCGGCGATCACGAAGAGGGCGCCGGAGGAGGCGGACAGCTCGTCCACCGCCTGTTCGAGGGGGTCGTCACCGGGGCTGTCGGGGCCGCCCAGGCTCAGGTTGACCACCTCGGCGCCCTGCGCGACGGCCCACTGCGCACCGGCGATGACGCCGGACTCCTCGCCGTGGCCGCCGTCGTCGAGCACCTTGCCGCTGATCAGCCGGGCGCCCGGCGCGACCCCCTGGTACTTCCCCCCGGCGTGCGCGCCGGACCCCGCGACCGTGGACGCCACATGCGTGCCGTGACCCACCCGGTCGACGGTGTCCGCCGCCTCGGAGAAGTTCTTCGCCGCGTCGATACGGCCCTTCAGATCCGGGTGCGTGCCGTCGACCCCGGTGTCCAGCACGGCGACCTTGACGCCCGTGCCGTCGTACCCGGCTGCCCAGGCCTCGGGGGCGCCGATCTGGGCGGTGCTCCGGTCGAGGGCCGCCTCGACCTTCCCGTCGAGCCAGATCCTCTCGACCCGGTCGGCGGCGGCCGACCTCTCCCGCGCCGTCCCCCCGCTCCCGGTGAGCGCCTCCCACAGCTCGGCGCCCTCGGACTTACGGGCCTTCAGCGCGTCCCCGTTGACGCTGGACAGGTCCCGGCTGACCCGGGCTCCAGCGGCGGACAGCGCGCTCGGCGCGAGGGTGCGGCCCTTGGCGTACGTCACGATCAGCGGGAGGTCGGGGCGGGCCGCGTCGTCGTAACCCCACTCGACCAGCTGCGTCACGTCGAACAGCCGCCTGTCGGCGGTGCCGTTCGCGAGGAGCCGCTCGGCATCACGCGGCACGACGTAGGTGCGGTCGGCGTCCCGCGCTATTCGGAAGGCGGTGCCTTCCCGACCCTTGCCGGGCCGCACACCGGTGACCTGTCCGGTGGCGTCCAGGGTGACCCGATCGCCGGTGACGAGGGTGACTGTCCTGGCCTTGCCGAGGGCGCCGGCCGTACCTGCCGTACCTGCCGTACCGCCGGCGGACTGTGCGGCCCCGGATTCCGGGGCACCGAGCAGGGCCGCGGCAAGGGCGGCGGCGACGAGCACGGCGAGAGCGGAAGCCTCACTCGCTCGCCTCTCACGGTGATTCAAGGCATGCCTTTCTCTCCGGACCTTCGGGCATGGCGGAGCAGCCCGGCGGACGGGACAAAGAAACAGAGGGGGAAAGAGGCGCGCCTTCGCAAAGGGGCGCGGGGCGTACGGACTCAGACGAGCCGCTTACGACCCCAGAAGAAGAGGAACGCCACGACACCGGCGGTCAGGGCGAACAGAATCGACGCCCCGAACCACTGCATACCGTTCATCTGCGACATCGGGAGGTAATCCACCGACCAGCCCACGACATCGGCCTTGTCCAGGCACACCTGCCGTGCCGCTTCGGTCTGCGACCCCGAACAGGTGCCCCAGCCCACCAGATCCCCGCTGCCGGTGAGATACGACTGGTCGATTTCGTAGGCGCCCTGGGGGAGCGACGGGGACACGTTCTCGCCCGTGACCCCCTTGTTCGTCGTGACCGTGACGACGTTGCCGAGCGACAGCAGGAAGTAGCCCCAGACGAGCTGGAGGACGACGGTGAAACCGAAGGTGACCACCATGGCCGTCAGCGTGCGCCGCAGCACCACACCGATCGCCACCCCGCCGAAGACGGAGAAGAGGGAGAGGGCGACAGGCACCGGGCCCGTCGTGTTGAACGCGGCGACCGAGGTCCAGTCCATGACCCTGACCTCGGACTTGACGGGGTTCCACCACCAGCCGAACACCGCCGACAACACGCCCGTGCTCACCACGGCCACCAGTCCGGCCAGCGCCAGCTTCGTGGCGAGCCAGCGGGTCCGGCTCACGGACTGGGCGGCGACCAGCTTGGCGGTGCCGTTCTCCAGGTCGCCCGCGATGAGCGGGGCGCCGAGGAAGACACCGAGCAGGATGGGTATCGCCTGGAGACCCATGGAGACGAAGGAGAACGCGTCGACGTACTGCTGGAACCTGCCGCCCGCCTCGTCGAGGCTCTTGCCGGGATAGCCGTAACCGTCGAGGAAGTCGACCAGCTGGCCGCGCTGGTAGACGATCCAGGCCACGGAGAGCGCGGTGGCGGCGAGGATCGTCCAGAACGCGGCCCGGTGCTGGCGCCAGACCAGCCAGGTCATACCGCTGAGTCGGGGGCGCCGGTTGGCCTGCGTGGTGGTCGCGTTCAAGGTCCCGTCGGTGGTCCCGTCCATGGTCCCGTTCATGGTCCCGTTCTTGCCGTCGCTCGTGGAGCCGGTCGAGGTGCTGGTCGAGCTGCGGGTGAAGGTGCTCATGCCGCCACCGCCCCGGTGCCGAACCCCTGGCCGTGGACCTGTGCGGTGGGGGTGATCAGCGGTGGTGCGTCGGGCGAGCGGAGATAGGCGAGCAGGAGTTCCTCCATGTTCGGGGCGTTCATGTCCCAGGGGCCGGTGACCGGGCCCTCGGGGCGGATGAGCGCGGTGAACTGCCGTCCGCTGGTCCGGGACTCGACGAGGGTGTGGCGCCCGAGGGCGGGAGGCATGCCGTCACCCTCCTTGGCACCCGTGACCAGGGTGTGCACGGACATCAGCTCGTCCACGTCACCGGCGAGGCGCACTCCGCCGCCGGAGACGACGACGAGGTAGTCGCACACGTTCTCCAGTTCGGCCAGGACGTGGGTGGACATCAGCACGGTGGTTCCGCGCTCGGCGGCCTCGGCGAGGAGGGTGCCCATGATCTCGTGGCGCACGACCGGATCGAGGTCCGACATCGGCTCGTCGAGCATCAGCAGGTCGGGGCGCTTTCCGAAGGCGAGGGCGATGGCGACGCGGGTGCGCTGGCCTCCGGAGAGGGTGCTGATCTTCGCGTCGAAGGGCACGTTGCCCGCGCGGATGATGTCCTCGGCGGCACGCTGGTCCCAGCCGGGGTTCAGCTCCCGGCCCAGACGCAGGGTCTCCGCCACGGTGAAGCGGCGGAACAGGGGCTTCTCCTGGGCGAGGAACGCTGTGCGCCGACCGGACTCCACCGAGCCCGGAGCCTCACCGAACAGGCTGATCGAGCCGTTCGTCGGCTGCAGGACATGGGCCGCGATGCTCAGCAGCGTGGTCTTGCCCGCCCCGTTGGGTCCCACCAGGCCGCAGATCCGTCCCGCCGGGAGCCGGAAGGAGCAGTCCCGCAACGCCCAGCCCCGCCGGTAGCGCATCCCCAGCCCGTACGCCTCGATAGCCGGTTCCCCCGCGTACATACCTTCACTCACCTGTGCTCCTGGTTGTCGTGGCCCCCGTGGACCCCGTTGTCGTGGACCCCGTTGCCGCCACGTTCCCGGCGGCGTACTGCTTCTCCATCGCCGACGCGACCAGCGCGGCCACGTCCTCCTGCTCCAGACCGGCCCCGGCCGCCTTCGACATCCACGCCACCAGCTCCGCGTACAGCGGCGAGTCGGTGCCCGTCTCGGGGCGGCCCAGCGTGCGGCGTACGAAGGTGCCCTGGCCCGGTCGCGGTTCGACCAGGCCCTCGCGCTCCAGCTCGCGGTACGCCTTGAGGGTGGTGTTCGGGTTGACCGTGCTGGTCGCGGCGACCTCCTTGGCGGTGGGCAGCCGGTCACCCGGCACGAGGACGCCCAGCCGGAGGGCCTGCTTGGTCTGCTGCACGATCTGCTGGAAGGCGGGGACCCCGCTCCGCCTGTCGATGCGGTACTCCACGATCACCACCATCATTCCACTACTTGATTAGTGGAATGATGGTGGAGGGGGGTGAGGGCGGTTGTCAATGCCGACCGGGGACGAGGACAAGCGGGTGGGAGGTGCGCTGACCGTCTTTTTCCAGGCGTCGCGCTGTGCCTGTTGCTGCTTTCGTTGGTTGCTGACGGTCGCCCAGAGCGCGCCGGAGAGACCGGTGAGCGCCGCTGAGAGTGCGCCTGACGCCGTGATCACGGAGTTCTGCATCCCCGCATTGAGCGATGTTCGGACCGGTGACGGGCGGTGGTCGACGGGCGGTGGTCGACGGGCGGTGGTCTCGTGGTGCGGTCACCCGTGCCGCGATGACGTGAGGTGCCCGGAGCCGGGTGAGACACGTTTCGCCAGTGCGTCTCACTCAACTCCGGGCAAGTCCCGCTACACACTTTTGCAAGCGCCTGCTTGCAATAGTTAGCGGGGGTGGTGCAAGGTGGAGGCATGGCATCACTCAACGTCGGCAATCTCGGTGAGTACCTGCGCGAGCAGCGGCGCAACGCGCAGCTGTCGCTGCGGCAGCTCGCCGACGCCGCCGGGGTGTCCAATCCGTATCTGAGCCAGATCGAGCGCGGGCTGCGCAAGCCGAGCGCGGAGGTGTTGCAGCAGGTCGCCAAGGCGCTGCGGATCTCCGCCGAGACGCTGTACGTGCGGGCCGGGATCCTCGACGCCGAGCGGGACGGGGAGGAGCGCCTCCGGGAAGGCGCGACACGCGCCGTCCTCCTCGCCGACCCCACGCTGAACGACCGGCAGAAGCAGGTGCTGCTCCAGATCTACGAGTCCTTCCGCAAGGAGAACGGGTTCGGGATCGACGACGCGGACCACGAGGACGGTACCGACCGCGCCGACCCGCCGGATGTACCCACCGACGCCGCCGCTCTCAGCGAGGATGCTGTGAGTGACGCGAACTTGGGCACCCAGGACGGCGACCCCGCCGTACGGGCGGCCCGCACGGCGGACGGACCCCGGTCCTCCCGTCGTACCCGCACGACCGGCGGCAGTGACGCCGGCCCGCAGCAGACGGCCAGTTGAGCCGGACCAGGGCACCGACCGTCTGACTGCGGACCACAAACCCTCAGCCGAAAGCGAATCCGGGAGGACCATCACCATGGCCATCACCGACGACCTGCGCAAGACCCTCAGCAACCCGACTCCGCTCTACTTCGCCGCCGGCACCGCCGACCTGGCTCTTCAGCAGGCCAAGAAGGTTCCCGGTCTGGTGGAGCAGCTGCGGGCCGAGGCCCCGGCGCGGATCGAGGCCGTGCGCAACACCGACCCGAAGGCCGTGCAGGAGAAGGCCCAGACGCGTGCCAAGGAGGCCAGCGCCAAGGCCAAGGAGGCTCAGGAGACCCTCCAGGTCAAGGTCGGCGAGTTCATCGGCACCCTCGACGGTGACCTGAAGAAGCTCGGCGAGACCGCCCAGGACTTCGCCCTGCGCAGTGTGGGCGTCGCCGCCGAGTACGCCGTCAAGGCCCGCGAGACCTACGAGAAGGTCGCCGAGCGCGGCGAGCAGACCGTGCGGACCTGGCGCGGCGAGGCCGCCGAGGAGATCGAGGAACTGGCGATCGCCGTCGAGCCGAACGCCGAGCCGAAGCCGCAGCCGGTCGCGGTCAAGGACGAGCCGAAGCCCGCCGAGGCCAAGGCCGAGCCGGCCCCGGCGCCGAAGCCCGTCGCGAAGAAGGCCCCGGCCCGCAAGGCCCCCGCCGCCAAGAAGACCACGCCGCCCGCGAAGTAGGCACAGCGGCGGTACGCGTACGGGCCGGGCACTCTCAGGGTGCCCGGCCCGTTCTTCGGGTAGCGGAGTCGCGGGAACGGGTACGGTGACCGCGTGACGACGAGCCGAGTCTGGTGGTGGACGTAGTGCTGATGCAGGGATTCGCCGGGTTCATGTGGCTGCTGAGCATGGCCCTGATCCTTTTCAGCGGCTTCGCGCTGATCGACGCCGCCACGCGGCGTGAGGACGCCTACCGCGCGGCCGACAAGAAGACCAAGCCCTTCTGGCTGGTCATCCTCGGGCTCGCCTTCGTGGTGAACCTGATCTTCAACATCCTGTCGTTCCTGCCGATCATCGGCCTCATCGCGACGATCGTGTACATGGTCGACGTACGGCCGGCCCTGCGTGGTCTGCCGGGCGGTGGCCGCAGCCGGCGCGGCGGCTCCAGCAGCGACGGCCCCTACGGGCCGTACAACGGCGGGCGCTGACGCGTCGCCCCGAGGGGCGCGGGGCCGCGTCGGTGCGGCCCCTCCGCCGCGCGGGCGGAACCGGCACGGCGGACCGGGCTCATCGGCCCGGCGGACCAGGTGTGATCAGCCGGGCGGACCAAGGGCACGGCAGCACGGCAGTCGGCGCGGACCAGCCGACGCGGGCCAGCCGTCGGCATGCGGCGGGACCGGCGCGGCGGACAGGGCTCGTCAGTCCGGCGGACCAGGCGTGATCAGCCCGGCGGACCAAGGGCACGGCAGCGCAGCGGTCGGCGCGCAGCAGCACACGCGGACCAGCCGTCGCGGACCAGTGGACGCGGGCCAGCCGTCGGCATGCGGCGGAAGCCGGAGCGCTGGGGTTCCGTTCAGCCCGTCCGGTCCAGCAGCAGCACCGCCACGTCGTCCGTCAGCTCGCCGCCGTTGAGGTCGCGGACCTCGTTGACCGTGGCCTGCAGCAGCTCCTCGCCGCGCAGCCCCTCGGCGAGCTGGCGGCGGACGATCTCCACCATGCCGTCCTGGCCGAGCCGCTCCCGGCCCGCGCCTACATGGCCCTCGATCAGACCGTCGGTGTAGAGCATCAGGCTCCACTCGGCCCCCAGCTCCACCTGCATGCGCGGCCAGCGGGCGCCGGGGAGCAGGCCGAGGGCGGGGCCGTTGTTCTCGTACGGGAGGAGCCGGGCCGGCCGGCCCGGGCGGGCGACCAGCGGGGCCGGGTGTCCGGCCAGGCACAGGCCCGCGCGGCGGCCGTCGGGCGCGATGTCCACCGTGCACAGCGTCGCGAAGATCTCGTCGTCGGAGCGTTCGTGCTCCAGGACCTGCTGGAGCGTGCCGAGCAGCGCGTCGCCGCACAGGCCCGCCAGGGTCAGCGCGCGCCAGGCGATGCGCAGCTCCACGCCGAGCGCCGCCTCGTCCGGGCCGTGCCCGCAGACGTCGCCGATCATGGCGTGGACCGTGCCGTCCGGGGTGCGGACGGTGTCGTAGAAGTCGCCGCCGAGCAGGGCACGCGAACGGCCGGGGCGGTAACGGGCGGCGAAGCGGAGTGAGGACCCCTCCAGGAGGGGCGTGGGCAGCAGACCGCGTTCCAGGCGACGGTTCTCCTGGGCGCGCATCCGGCCCTCGGCGAGCCGCCGCTCGGCCGTGTCGGAACGCTTGCGCTCCACCGCGTAGCGGATCGCCCGGCTCAGCAGCCGGCCGTCCAGCTCGTCCCGGAAGAGGTAGTCCTGGGCGCCCACCCGCACCGCCTCCGCGCCGCGCTCGGCGTCGCCGGACGCCGTCAGCACGAGGACGGCGTGCCGGGGCGCGAGCTCCAGCACGTGCCGCAGTACGGCGAGCTCGTCGTCGTTCTCGGTCCGGCCGGGGGCGGGCAGCGCCAGGTCCAGCAGGATGCAGTGGACGTCGTCGGTGAGCAGCCGCTCGGCCTCGGTGAGGTTGCGGGCCGTGCGTACGCGGATCGGCTTGCCGGCCGAGTCCAGCAGCTCGGGCATGACCGTGGAGCCGCCGGGGTCGTCCTCGATCACCAGCAGTGTGAGGCTGGTGCCGGTGGGGGAGAGGGAGCCGGCGGCGGGCGCTGGCCTGCCGGAGGCTCTGCCGGCGGTGGCGGTCTGGCCGACGGTGGCGGTCTGGCCGACGTGGCCGAGGTGGTCGGCGTGGCCGGGGGTGCCGGGGGTGCCGGCCGTATCGTTGGTACCGGAGGTGTCCGGCGTACCGGCCGTGCCGGTCGCGCCGCCGCGGCCGGTGGGCCCGGTGGCGGTGTTTCCGGCCGGGGCCGCCTCGCGCGGGGCCTCCGCCTTCGAGGGGCCGGAGCCTGAGGACGCGGCCTGCGCCTGACCACTCTCCACGGCCGGGATCGCTCTCTGCCGCGGTACGGGTACGGGCATCGTCTTGGGTTCCTTCCCTCCCCCCGAGGGCACGGCAGGGCGAGGGTCCTCGACCTACCGACGGGGACCATAGCGGTAGTCGGCGCCGCAACGGAATGGTGTGCGGCACCCCGGATGGCCGCGCGCCACTGTCATATGCCGCGATCCGTACCGCAGTTGGACACGTCGCCGGTCCGCCCGGGATGACGAAGGTCACGTCCGTGAGGGGTTTGGCGGCCATCCGGACGTGGGCCAGGTCACGTGACCCGGTTCACGCGTCAGGCGCCCGGCCGCACCACCCCGAGTATCGGCATGGACCCCGCCCCCGCGATCGTCACCGTCCGCCCCGGCCGCGGGGCGTGCACGATCGCGCCGTCGCCCACGTACATCCCGACATGGCTGGCGTCGTCGAAGTAGATGATCAGGTCGCCGGGGCGCATGTCCTCGACGGCGACGCGCTGGAGCTGTCGCCACTGCTGCTGCGAGGTGCGCGGGATGGGACTGCCGGCGCTCGCCCAGGCCTGTGAGGTCAGACCGGAGCAGTCGTACGTGTCCGGGCCCTCGGCGCCCCAGGCGTACGGCTTGCCCGTCTGGGCCGTGGCGAACTCCACCGCCTTCTTGCCCTGGGCGCTGGCCTCGCCGGTGACCTGGTCGAGAACCCCGGAGTCCAGCCACGCGGTCTGCGCCTTGAGCGCGGCCGCCCGCTCCAGCTCGGCGAGGCGCTCCTTCTCCTCCTTCTCCAGCTGGGACTCGAGCTTCTCGGCCGCCGCGATCTGCCGCGTGATCTTCTTCTTCGCGGCGGCCTTGGCCTTGCGGCCCGCCTCCAGCTTCGTCCACTGGGCGGAGGCGTCCTGGGAGTACTGCTCCAAGTCCTGCTGGGTGCGGGTCATCTCCTCGATGACGGCCTTCGTGGCGCGCTGGCCCTGGAGCACCCGGCCCGCGCCGTCGAGGAACTCCCGCGGGTCGTCGCTGAGCATCAGGTGCGCCTCGTCCGGCAGTCCGCCGCCGCGGTACTGGGCGCGGGCCGCGGCCCCCGCGCGGTCCTTCAGCCGGTCCAGCTTCTCCTTGCCCTGGACGATCTTCTTGGCCAGGGCGACGATCTCGGCCGACTGCCGCTCGGCCTTCTCCCCGGCGTCGTTGTACGCGTCGGTGGCGACGGCCGCGTCGTGATAGAGGTCGTCCAGCTTCTTGCGTACGGCCTCAAGATCCTTGTCGGTGGCGGCAGTCGTGGCGGTTGTGGCAGTCGCGGCGGTCGGGGACCCCGGCGTGGTGCTGGGGGACGGCGTGGGGGGCGGGGCGGCGAACGCCGTGCCCGGCGCCGTCAGCACGGTGACCGCGCAGACGACGGTCACGGCCGCTGTGATCAGCCCGCGCTTGCCCGCTCCCATAGCCCTGCCCCCACAGCTGATTTACCGTCAGTAACTTACGGATGCCTGGGGGATCGTGCCACGTATGTGTGCTGAACGACAGAGGTCGTCCCGCACGTCGGCAGAGTCAGTGCGAGTCGGTGTTTCCCCCCTTTCCACCCCCGGCATGACGATCTCCCCGTCTGTGTGACGAACGACTCACGGAGATCGTTCCCCGCACGTCAGAGGCCCTGCCGGAGAACGGGTTCCTCCCCTCAAGGCGGGCGCCGCAGTCACCCCCGGGGCGCCAGCGCCCCCCACGTCACCGTCACCTCGCCCTGCCGCCACCGCACCGGCCCGTCCGTCACCGGCCAGTCGGCCGCGAGGTCCCGTACCGCACGGATCCAGCGCTGGCGGGCGCCGTAGGACGCGTAGGGCGCGGCGGCGGCCCAGGCGCGGTCGAAGTCGCGCAGGAAGGCGTGCACCGGTTCGCCGGGGACGTTGCGGTGGATGAGTGCCTTCGGCAGGCGCTCGGCGAGGTCGGAGGGGCGCTCCAGGGAACCCAGCCGGGTCGCGAAGGTCACCGAGCGCGGTCCCTCCGGGCCGAGCGCCACCCACACGTGCCGGCGCCCGATCTCGTCACAGGTCCCCTCGACGAGCAGTCCGCCCTGGGAGCCCCCGGCGGCCGGGGCGAGACGGGAACACAGCCGCTCCCACACCGCGGCGACATCGCCCTCGTCGTACTGGCGCAGGACGTTGGCGGCACGGATCAGCCACGGCCGGCCGGGGACCGGAATCTCGAAGCCGCCGTGCCGGAAGGCGAGCCCGTCCCGCTCGTACGGTCGCGCCGCCGCGACCCGCGCCGGTTCGATCTCGACGCCGACCACGCGCGCGCGGGGCGCTTGTCCGCGCAGGCGGGCGAGCAGTTCGACGGCCGTCCAGGGCGCGGCACCGTACCCGAGGTCCACGGCGACGGGATCGGCGGCGCGCCGCAGCTCGGCCCCGTGCGCCGCCGCGATCCACCGGTCCATACGGCGCAGCCGGTTGGGATTGGTCGTCCCGCGCGTCACCGTTCCCACGATGGAGGTCCCCCCGCTCGAGCGAAGCCGGGAGTGAGGGAGGGTCGCTGAGCGGGCTGTCATGCGTACGAGGGTATGCGGGCATCCGGAAGCAGCACACGGGAGCGCCGCACGGGGACCGGCCGGCACCCGGGAGCGCCGCACGGGAGCGCCAAACGGCCCGGCCGGCACCCGGGAGCGCCGCACGGGAGCGCCAAACGGCCCGGCC
>NZ_JBSFTY010000137.1:0-15873 GCF_053591515.1 Streptomyces sp. NPDC003011 | reverse complement strand
AGCTACCTCGCCGGCCTCTATCTCCGCGCCTCCATGATCTGGATCAACGACCTGCTGAAGGCGACTGATTGATCACGACATCACACAGGCCCTAGTCGGCTGCGGCCTCGTACTCGCAGGGTTCCTCGAATTGCACGGTCAGCGTGTAGAGCCGATCACGCACTGGCGCACCCCTTGCATCGAATAGTGACGCGAGGTTAGCGGAGGCGAGCGCCAGGCGCCGAAGAGTGCCCACGCGATCGGAATACCGCGTCAGGCTCGTTGACGAGCATCACCAGGAGGGTGACTTGGTCGGCTCGCGAATGTCGTAGTCAGATGCACCCAGTCCCGTCCCGGTACGGTGCTGGACATGCGCGAGACTCCCCAGGCCTCCGGCGACCGCCACAGGACGGGACGATGGCAGCCAGTCAACGTCCTCTCCCTTGATGAGGCTGCGGAGTTCGCTCGTACGGCCAGGATCACGCGCAGCGCCCAGCGCGAGTACATGGCCACGCACATCGTCTCCGAGGAGACCGCCGAACAGCAGGTCCGCCAGCTCGTGGAGCGCATCCTCTCCACAGGCCGCCTCGCCCGGGAACAAAGCGGCACCATGCTGCGGGCCCGCAGCCACAAGGCCGACGGGGAAGCCCCCTATTCCTTCCTCCTGGACCCGGCGACCGGGTACGTCATTGGCTACCGGGGACCAGCCACCTCCTGGTTCGACGAGGTCCACGTTCCGATCGAAGATCTGCTGACGGAGATCGATGAACGGCACCGGCAGGAAAAGGAGAAGGCGGAACGGCGGACCGCCCACGAGCAGCGGATGCGCGAACAGCGGGAGGCGGCCGCCGACCGCCAGGCCCGTACAGCCGAACTCGCCACCCAGTGGCCGCAGCTGCCCCAAGGCCAGTACGACCGCGGTGGGAACCCCGCGCCGCCGCCGCGCCCGCGGCGTCCACTCACCGACGAGGACCGCATCCGCTGCGTCGGCCGCCTGCCCCATGTCGTGTTCCATGCGGACGCACTCAACAGCACATACTTCCGCGATGTCCCCCCGCAGAACCGGTGCGAGGCTCTGCATCGCGTCCTGGACGTCCTTCTGCGCGCCCCGAGCAAGGGCACAGTACACATCGGCAGCGACTCGATCACCGTGACCGGCAAGAGGGTCACCATGACGCTCACCCCGGACTGCGCCATGGTGCGCACCCTCAACCCGCCAAGGCCGGGCAACAAGAACGAGCCGCCGCGATATCGGGCCGCCCAGTGGACACGGGCCCGCGAGACGAAGCAGTGACACGGCATTTCACCGCCTCCACCCCCGGCCGCCGGTGCCCTGCGCCCACTGCGTGACCCGGACGCGCCGGAGATGGACGAAGACGAGGACGAGTACGGCCTTGGGACTGGTGGGCTCGCATGTTGAGGTGTCGCGTATTCCAGGCCGGATGGCCGTAGTTGGTCACTTTCGGTGATGAGAACCGTGTTCAGGGTCCGGCCTTGAGCAGGTAGGTTCGTCCGGTGGTGCGTTCGAAGCACTTCTAAAGGGGGAGACCGCCGGTGGACGTTGTCGCGATCATGGAAGCGTTGGCCGAACAGGGCATAACGGTGCTGATCAAGGCTGACGCCGAGCGGATGGCAGAGAAACGTAAGCCGTGGACCTTCGTAGCCAGCGGGGCCCCGCTGCGTGAGGACGTCCTTGCGCGAACCGATGCCGCGTCGGTGGAGCAGTGCCTCGCAGCGTGTTTGCCCCGCCTGCGCGAGCTGGGCTTTTCGTTCCCTGAGTGAGGGAGCGTCGTCGCGGTTCACCGTGTGTGGTCGCCGGGGGCGTATCGGCTCCAGGTTCCTCCGGCTTCGGTGACCAGGCGGGTGGCTGTCTTGTCGTGGTAACCGAGGGCCTTCGCGATGACGGGGGCCGGGGCTTGGAGGACGAGCTGTCGGATTGCGGAGGTCCTGCCGCGCTGCGGCGGGACGCCGATCTCGCGCAAGTGGACTTGAAGGCTGACCGGGTTCATCGGCTGGCCGGGCTGGCGTCCAGGGAAGAGCCACTGTGAGCTCCTGCTGCTGGCGTAGGGCAGGTGCTGGCAGGACTGGACGTATGCCCGCATGAGGTCAGCGACGGGCTCCGGAAGTGGGGAGGGAGGGTCTCCCAGCCGGACGGTGACGGTGGTCCCGTCGTCGATGACGTCGTTCGCGGTGAGGCGGACGATGCGGGTGACGGGTTGCGCGTAGAGGAGAACGAGTGCGGCGGCGATCCGGGCCCGTAGGGGCAGGGAATCGTCGTTGAGGACCCGCCGAAGAACGGCGAGTCGGTGGTGCTGGTGCAGGGGTGTTTGGTCCTGGTTGACGACCTGGGGTGGCAGGGCGAGGCGGGGCATGCGGCCCGTCTTCATGCACCAGCGCAGGAACGTCTGGGCCGGGCGACGGGTGGCCAGCTTCTCGGTGTGCCAGGCATCGAGGTCAGCCTGCTGGCAGTGTTCGATGGTGCGGCCTCGGTCGGCGAGCCGAGTGAGGAATGCGCCGGCTTGGGTGATCTCCTGTTTCGTCTGGTTGGTCTGGGAGCGTCCCAGCGGTCCCTTCTCCGCCTTGCTCCGCAGCCGCCGCATCTGGTGCCAGGTGGCGAAGTGCTGAAGAAGCCGCCGGTGTGCGGGGTCCTCGATGATGGCGAGCCGCTCGGCCAGCCAGCGCTGATAGAGCAGAAGCTGCCGGTCGACGCGTGACAGGA
Source organism: Streptomyces sp. NPDC003011 (assembly GCF_053591515.1). Classification (NCBI taxonomy): domain Bacteria; kingdom Bacillati; phylum Actinomycetota; class Actinomycetes; order Kitasatosporales; family Streptomycetaceae; genus Streptomyces; species Streptomyces sp. NPDC003011. The sequence continues at coordinate 13,175 of NZ_JBSFTY010000137.1, read as the reverse complement.
CACCGCTGTCCATCAGCAAGTCACGCAGGTGGACGACGGTTCGCCAGGGTGTTTCCTGGTGCAGCCCGTCGTGGGTGAGCGGGATGCTGCCGGCGGCCAGGCCCCGGAGGAGACGGACGACATTGGGGTTGCGGAGCCAGATCAGGCGGCTCTTGGGCCGGTCCATCTCCAGCAGGGAGGTGACCAGTGGTTGCAGCGAAGCGGCAACGTGCCCTGTGCCGTCGTCGAGGAGTCGGCCGAGGGTGTCGGAAAGGGTGCAGCGTTCGCAGAGGCGTCCGCCGAGGAGCAACCCTTCGAAGCCGCAGCGGTCGCAGAAGAAGTCGCGGACAATGCCCGCGCAGTCGCGGCAGATCGGCGTGCCGGTCGCGTCCCGGCCCGGCAGCAGCCGGTCGGCTCGGCAGCCGGGGCAGCAGCCGCGGACACGCATGGCGCGGTCGTAACAAGTCCGGCAGATCGGCCCATCCGACCACTCGGCGGACTTCGAGGCCCGACGGCCGCAGCGTGCGCAGTCGCGGATCATCCACCGCTCGTACTCCTCCGGCGTCACGGCTCACCCCTCCGGCGTCAACCGGACCCGCGTGGGTCGCCGGGCGGCCAGGTTGATCGGCGCTTCCCCTCCGGCCGCCTGGCGGGCCGGGAGGTTCTGGGCCGAGGTGGCGATCAGGTCGGCGGGCGTGCAGTCGAGGATGTCGCAGAGGGTGGCCAGCACCGGCAGGGACAGCCGCTCCGGCGTGCCGGAGACCAGGCGGTGAACCTGGGAGGAGGACAGCGTGATGCCGCGTTCGATCAGGTGCGGCATGAGCTCGGCGACGGTGAACATGCCGCGGGCGGCCATCAGCTCGCGCAGGCGCCATCGGTAACTGATTTGGCGTGGCATCAGGAGGTCCTTCCCGGCCGCAGAGCGGCCTCGACGGTGGCGTCCAGGACGCGCCGCAGGGAGCGGGTGCGGAAGTCGGAGGAGACGCAGGTGTAGATCGCGGTGGTGGAGGCGTGGTCATGGCCAACCTGCTGTTGGACGAACAGCGGGTCGTGGCCGTCCTCGATCAGGTGAGTGATGTACGACCTGCGCAGCGAGTGGAACTCCAGCGCGGGGTCCAGGCCGACGGCGTCCCGGTAGGCGGCGAAGCGGGAGTCCAGCCGCTGGAGCCCGATTCGCGGGCCTCGCTCCGAGGGCCAGAGGGCCCGGCTGGTCGAGTGCCGCATCCCGGGCCGGACCTCGCTGATCCATTCGTCGACGGTACCGGGTGTCCAGTGCCAGACGGTCAGCACGCTGCGACGCTTGGGCGGCGAGCCCTTCTTGGCCTTGCCGTAGCGGACGAGCAGGGTGCCGTACTCGCCGAACTCCCGGCCCTCCGGGTTGCGGCCGAAGTCGGTGAGATTCAACATTCGGGTCTCGTTGCGGCGCAGGCCGTAGGCGTACGCGGTCTTGAACAAGGCGGCGTCGCGGAAGGCGGGCAACCAGCCCTTGCGGCCCTTGCCGCGGACGCGCAGGACTTCCTCGTCGGCATGGTCGAAGAACGCTTCCAACTCGGGCCTGGTGAAGGCCCGGCGTTCCGGCTCCCCCTCAGCTTCATCGGCATGTGTCGCGGCGTTCCAGTCGTAGACCACCTGGACGGGGTGGGTCCCGAAGTGCCGCAGGCACTCGTCGCCCCAGCCGTAGGCGGGGTTGGTCAGGAAGTCGCAGAACTGGCGCACGGAGCTCTGGTAGTTGCGCAAGGTGGAGCGGACGCAGCCGTGCACGGCCCGCAGATCTGCCGACCACTCGTCGACGTGCTGCGGCGTCCACTGCCACGGCATGGCATCGGCATGCCTGGTGAAGGCCCGGATCGTGCGTTCCTGGTCACCGACGTATCCCGGCGAGAGATTCCGGGCGAGCTGCTGGTTGCGCCAGCCCTTGATCATCGCCTCGAAGACCTGCTCGTCCGGCCGCAGCAACGGCAGACCGTCGATCAGGTGCAGCCGAGCAGATCCTGGAACGAGGCCATCCCCACCCATCTGCCATCACTCTCCGTCTATCGCATCTGACGCGAGAATTTCGCATCAGATGCGACTCGGGGGCGTCTTCGCAGTTCAATCGCTCGATGGAGTGAGGCCCGCGGACACTCGGCGCCGCAACCGCTAGCGTGCTTCCGAGGCCAACGTCCCTGATGGGGGTGGTTTCCGCGCGATCCCGGACCCACCTCCAGGAGGGGTGTCGCGTATTCGCATCCGATGCAATTGGCGTCGGTAGGACCAGTGGAACAGCCATTAGCGCTAAGCATTTGATCATGGATGCCGAAGACCCCAGCGTGGTGATTGCTGGGGTCTTCGTCGCGTAGTGGGTCAGTGGCCTTCGTCGGTCGGCCTCGGGGGAACATCGGTACAGCGGTTGGCGCTGAGACCGATCATGGTCGGCCTGGGCGCGGCCGACGTTCCTCAAGTCCGTGATCCTCCACGACGGACCGGGAGACGCGGGCGACTGCATCCCTGCCCGCGTCGAACGTGGCGTGGACCTCATGGAAAGCCAGGTCACGGCGTTCCTCGTCCTCCGCCGCCCGACCGCGCCACGAAGCGCGACGGATGCGTTCGACAAGCAGACGGAACTCGTCATTCAAGATGCGGCCGCAGACGTAAACCTCCTGCGCCGCGGCCGCCGCAGCGTCCGGACCGTTGAGCTGGATTTCGATCAGCAGCTTCCTCAGTTCCCGGACAGCATCGCTGATCTCCTGTTCAGAGAGCCGCAGGTTGCGGCTGGTGAACAGGAATGAGCTGGCGGGTCCGTCGACTGCTCCAAAGCCGACCCGGTGCAACGCATCGCCGATCGGCTCGGCTGCCTGCTGAAACAGCCGGTATGCCGCGCGCCGTTCCTCTCTGAGCTTCTGCGCGTGTTCTATTCGCCCGCAGTCGCGAGCCTGCCGCCCGGCAGCAAGGTAGGCGAGCCCCGCCGTTCCAAACGATCCGACGACACCGATTCCTGCGCCCGCTAAGGCGGCGATTCCCTGGTCCATGAGCGGCATCCTGACGCACACACGTGGTCGGCATCAGCAGAATTCTCCGTCCCGGTCTCGTCGTTGGTCAGTGTCGGGGGCGCCAGCGGGTGAAGACGCACTGGTCGTCGCCGGCGCCGAGCCGGAAGGGCAGGGCGATGCGGTCCAGGGGGAAGGTCTCGCCGGGGGCATGGGGAGTCCAGCCGCAGCGGGTGTAGAAGTCCGCCAGGTCGCGGTCGGCTTCGTAGGAGCCGTACAGCAGCATGTAGCCGAGCTGCTGGTGGACCTGCCAGGTCCGCTTGAGCAGGGTGGCGGCGATGCCCTGGCCGCGGGCGTGTTCGGCGACGGCCAGGCCGTGGATCTTGGCGACGAACAGGCTCAGTGCCATGGCCTTGTCGGCCGTGTAGCCGTTGTTCATGGCCATGTCGATGAGGGTGCCGGGGGCGGTGGCGGAGAGCACGCCGACGGTGCGGTCCTGCTCGTCGGTGGCGACCAGTGTCAGGGAGACGGTGGTCATGGCCTCGTTCATGGGCCGGTCGGTGAAGGTGCGGGCGGCGGCGTCGTGGTACGCGTTCGTACTGGCTGCGCCGAGCCCGGCGAGCATGGCGGAGGACGCCGAGCCGTCCTCGATGGCGGCGGCCAGGACCGGGATGATCCTGACGCCGTCGCCGGTGGTGGCCATCAGCGCGTTCGCCGCCTCGACGTCCTGGCCGCAGGCCCGGCGGATTCGGGTGCCGGCCGGGCCCTGCCAGCCCGCGCGGACGCGGTCGGCGGATAGCGGTGCCTGCCTGGCCTTCTTCGTCGTCTTGCCCATGATCGGGTTCCCCCTGTGGTGGTGCCGGCGGCGTACCGCCGCTGGTCCTTGAGGTGGATCTTGTCCCGGTGCCGGGTGGCTTACCGCCTCTTTCCGGTCGGATATTCCCCGTCGGGTTCGGAGGGGGAGACGAGTCGCAGGGCGGGGCGCTGTGGGGCGAACTCGCCGAGCTCCAGTGCTGCCTCGCGCCAGTTCGCGGCGAGCTGGAGCAGGCGTTCGCTGTCCTGACGGTAGCCGGGCGGCGGGGTGTTCGGGACTGCTGGCCAGAGGATGGTGGCGGCGAACCGGAGCCCGTGCATGGCGGCGGTCGCGTGGGCGTCGATGCTCCCGCCTTCCAGGCGCCGCAGCATGTCGAGCCGGGTGGCGGCGTCGAGGAGTTCGTCGTACACCTTCGCGTACTCCTGCGCGCGTACGGTGGCGAGGTCATCCACGGGAGGCACCTGCGGCATTCGGGTGGGGCTGGGACTGGAGCCGTTCGCGGAGGTCGATCTCCTCGGGGGTGAGCGGGTCGTCCTCGGGCCGGCGGATGCGGGCGGGCTTGGGCCGCAGCGGCAGGCCGTCATCCACCGCGGCGGCCTCGGCCTCGGCGAGCGCGCGGTAGAGCGAGGCGACCGAGGGGGACTTGCCCGCGTTCTTCCCGACCTTGATGGTGAGCTTCTTCGCGATCTCCGGGACGGGCACGCCCTTGTCCTTGAGTGCGACGGCGAAGGTGAGCATGTCGTCGTCGATGACCTTCGGCCGTCCGCCGTGGTTGCCCTTGGACGCCGCGATGACCTGGCCCTCCAGGGTCTTCTCCCGGATGTAGTTGCGTTCGATCTGCCCGGCGACGGCGAGCACGGCGAAGAACATCGCGCCCATGCCCTTGGGGTCGTAGATCCCGGTGAGCGGCCCGGTGAGGAGTTCCAGCTGGATGCCGCCGGCCTGGAGCTCGGCGGACAGCGTCATCAGCTCGGCCGCGTTCCTGGCCAGCCTCTTGAGCTCGTGCACCGTAAAGATGACCGGCGTCTCGGGCGCGGCTTCCTTGAACTGGTGGGCCAGCGCGAGCGCCTTCTCCAGCTCGGGCCGGATCTTGACGCGGGTGCTGATCTGCTCCTTGAAGACCTTGTGGCACTCGGCCCGGTGGAGGGCTTCGAGCTGGCTCGCCAGTTCCTGGCGGGCGGTCGACGTCCTGGCATACCCGATCCTCACCGGTCGTTCGGTGCGGGGCGCGGGGACGACGGCGAGAGCCGGTTGCTGCTTCCACGCGCGGCCCGGGAGCCGGTCGGCGGGGACGGGGATCTGAAGTTCCTCGCGGAGCGCGGGGACGAGGACGAAGCGGGGGGTGTGGTACTTCGCGGCGGTCTTCCCGCCCCGGGTGCGGCAGGCGCTGCCGGCGGGCGCGTCACAGTTCGGGCAGTCGTGACGTTCTACCGCAAGTGCGGCCTGATCGGGCGTCAAATCCATGGAGGCAGTCTCTCAGAAGTGCCTCGCACAACGTGCGGGTTTCGAGAGGGCTTTTGCGAGTGGCGACCTGCGGAAACGTGATCACCCGGGGGCCGTTCTCGGAACTCTCACAGATGGTCATTTGTGAGAGTGACGCAGTGTGTGGCTGTGGCCTGTGCTCGACCGAAGGAGAGTCGTGATCGAGTTCCGGCCGTGCGTCCGTGATCTCGGCTGCGGGCAGGCGTGGGAGGCGGTGTGGAAGGTGAAGCCGCGCGCGCCGATCGCCTGCGTGGAGTGCCGGCACCCGATGTACGCGAAGACGTCCCGGGCGGGGATGCGGTTCTTCGCCCACGCCCCGCACGCCCCGGACTGCGAGATCGCGCGCGAGGGGGAATCGGAGGCCCACCACCTCCTCAAGCTCGAACTCGCCTGGGCCGCGCGCGACGCGGGCGCCCACGCCGAGCTGGAGGTACGGACGCCGGACGGGTCCTGGCGGGCCGACGTGCTGGCCTCCGCCCCGGACGGTTCCTGGTGCCGACGGTGTGGACGCACCGCCAGCAGGAGCACGCCGCGCCGATCTCCCTGCGCTTTCGGGATCCCGCACCGGCACCTCCGGACTAGCCGACCCCAGCCCCCAACTCACCGTTACAACTTCGCAGTACCCGGCGCACCGGCCGTCCGCCGCCCGTATCAACGTCTTTATGGCCACCACACCGCGCCGCCGCTCCGGCCGCGCCGCTCGTCGCATCCGTACCACGCCCCGCCGCGCTGCCGCTCCGATCGGCTCCCGCTCCCCAGGCCGGCGCCGCCGCGCCCCCGCACCCGTATCTCCCGCTGTCAGGCAACCGGCCGTCCACGCACCAGCGGACCGGTGGACGCGCATCCAGCAGGCCGCCGGCACCCTTGCCGCCCTGGGCACCCTCGCCGTGATCGCCTTCACCTGGCTGTCGATTCAGCAGGTCAATAACGAGCACGTCCTCACCCGCGAAGGACAAGTCACCGACCGGTACAACGCCGCCGTCGGCAACATCGGCGACGACTCCCTCGAAGTCCGCCTCGGCGGCATCTACGCTCTGCAGCGCATCATGGAGGACTCCCCCCGCGACCAGCCCGCCATCGTCAACGTCCTGTCCACCTACATCCGCAGTCACGCGGCCAAGCCCAAGAAGCCCACCCCCGGCAGAGAACTGGACAGCGACATCCAGGCCGCTGTCACAGCGCTCGCCACCCGCAACCAGGACCAGGACGACACTGCCCTCGTCGACCTCCACGGCGCGGACCTGCGCGGAGCGACCCTGGGCAGCGCGGACCTGCGCGACGCCCGCCTGGACGGCGCGGACCTGCGCGGAGCGAACCTGTTCGACGCGAACCTGCGCGGAGCGAACCTGGACGGAGCGGACCTGCGCCACGCGCGCCTGGAAGTCTCGGACCTGCGCGGAGCGCGCCTGCTTCGTGCGGACCTGCGCAACGCGGTCCTGCACGACACGGACCTGCGCGGAGCGGGCCTGAATGATGCGAACCTGCGCGACGCGACCCTGGACGACGTGGACCTGCGCGGAGCGCACCTGTACGACGTGGACGCGCGCGGAGCGGACCTGCGCAAAGTGGACCTGCGCGGCGCGTACCCGAAAGGCGTGGGGCTGTAGCACACCGCCCGACGGGTGTAACGACGACGTCTGAATCAAGGGAACGGTGGGTCGTCGGCCAGGTAGTCGGACGGGGCCAGGAAGCGTCACGGTCGTAACGCTTCCTACCGCCTGCCTTACATACCTGACAGGCGAACCACTGCCCTGACCTGTGCGAACACACCTGTACCCCTAGATAACGCGGAAGGTCGTTGATCTCGTCCTCGGTGAGCTCGACGTCGTCCATGGCCCTCATGATGCCGAAGCCGCCCCGCCTACCGGGCTCACCCGTCCTGGCCGTCGTCGTCATCGTCGAGGTCGACGGCTTCCGGATCGCGCAGCGGGCGCAGTCCGTCGACCGGCTGGGAGGCGGTGAAGCTGTAGCGGCCCAGGACGTTCAGATTCTTGTGCTTGAGCGGGGAGAGCCGGGCCACGTCCTCGTCGCGGATCTCATGGCCCTCGGCGCGGAGCTGGGCCACGGCGGCGTCGATGTACCTCGTCGTCCAGAGCACCACGGCGTTCAGAACGAGACCCAGCGATCCCAACTGATCTTCCATCCCGTCCCGGTATGCCTGGTGGATGGTGCCCTTCTTGCCGTGGCAGATCTCGCGGGCCAGCTTGTGGCGGGACTCCTGGACGGTGAGCTGCTTGTGCATCTGGCGCCGGTAGGTGTCGTCCATGGGGTCGACGACGGCGAGCAGGTGCAGGGTCTTGGCGATCCGCCCGTACTCGGCGAACGCCTGCCCCAGCGGGGTCGGGTGGCCCTCGCGGCCGAACATCCGCAGCAGGTCATACGCCCTGACCTGGTTGGTGACCAGGGAGCCGGCCACCCGCAGCATGTCCGGCCAGTGCGTGATCACCTTCTTCACGTTCACCTTGTTGCGGGCGATGGCCTCCAGCGGCCCGTACCCGCCCGCCGCCTCGGCGCCGGGCATCTGGGCCTTCCAGAACCGCTGGTCTTCGAGGTCCTTGAAGCGCGGGGAGAACCGGTAGCCGAGCATCTTGAAGATGCCGAACACCATGTCGGAGTAGGAGGCGTTGTCGGTGGCGACCATCTCCGGCTTCACCCCGCCGTCCAGGTTCAGCAGCGCGTCCAGGATGAACAGGGAGTCACGCGGGGTGCCGGGCACCACCATCTGCCCGATGCCGATCACCTGGTCATTGATCGCGTTCAGCCAGGTGATGCCCTTCTTCTTCGCGAAGTACTTCGGCGACGGCGCGGCGTTGATCGTCCGCGTGGGCACGACGAAACGCAGGCCGTCGACGGAGGCCAGCAGGCCCTTGCCCCAGAACTGCACGATCGGCACCTTCGCCTGGGCCTCGATCAGGGCCGCGTTCGCCGCGGCGATGGTGTCGGCCCGCAAGTAGTACTGGTCGACGTGAACCAGCCGGGAGCGGGTCAGTGCCTCGTATCCCGGGTTGATGACCGGCGTCATACCGATGTTGCACGCCTCCGAGACCAGCAGCGCGACCATCGACGTCGTCAGGTCCTTCATCCGCGTCTTGCCGTCGCCCAGGTGCACGAAAGCGTCCAGGAACCCCGTCCAGCCGTGCACCTCGAACAGCAGGTCCGGCAGGTCGATCTTCGGGAGCATCTTCTCGACGCGTTCGCGCAGCCACTTCAAAGTCTTCGGCTCACCGAGCGCGTGGAGCTTCTCCACGTTCAGCTTCGCCCGGCCGTTCGGCTGCACCTCGATGCTGATCTTCGCGTCCGCGCCGGCCTCCTCCAGCCGCTCAGCCATCTGCCTCCACGTCGCGTCCAGGACCGCCGTCAGCTCCCCCAGGTGTGCTTCGGCGTCCTCATCCAGGCTCAGGCCCGCCAGGACGTCCTCGCGCACCGCCTCCCACCTCTTGCCCGCTAGCAGGCGGGCCCGCGGGTCGGCCCAACGGTGCGAGGGAGAGGCGAAGACGTCACGTCGCCGGAGAGCCCCGAAGAGCTGTTCCAGCACGCACACCACGTACGCGTCGCGGTCCACCGCCCCCTGCGGCAGGTCAGCGTTCGCGTACACCGCCTTGCGCCAGTGCGCCGGCACCAGCTTCTCGTCGACCTCACGCGGCAACAAAGGCTTCTCGCCCACCTTCCGCCGCGACAGCGCCGGGAGCCGCTGCACCCCGGTCAGAATCCGCCTGCCGGCGGGCGCCGCATCCAGCGCCTTCGACTCACCCAGCAAGGACAGGAACGGCTTGACCGTGTTGTAGCGCAGCGCCAGCGCGCCCCGCAGCGCGGCCTCGGCCGTGTCATCGCCCTCCGGCACCAGGCTCACCACCGTGACCGCCGCGCTCGACAGCGCCGCCCGGGGCGCCACCTCCTCCAGCGCCGCCCACAGCGCGGCCACATCGACGTCGCAGCCGGTCTGCTAGATGAGCTCCAGCTCCTCGATGAACACCGCCGCCGCCCTCGCCACCAGCCGCGACGCCTTCTCCAACTGCGGCAGCGTCGACAGGCGCTCCTTGTCCGTGGACCGCTTCGCGGCACTGATCAACCGGGTCGTCATCAGGATCTCGAACAAGTCCAGCGCGTCGTCGATCGCCTTCGCCTCCAGATGACGCATCACCGCGGTGAGCATCGCCGTGCGCTTCGGCTCCGAGGACCTCTCCAGCTTCGCCGCCTTGGTGCCCAGCCCGTAGCGGGCCAGCGCGGACAGCCGGTTCGGCGGGATCTTGTCCAGCTTCACCCGCCCCAGCTGGAAGGCGGCGATGTCCTCGACCCGCTGCAATGCGCCCTTCATCGCCGTGCCCGTGGTCCGCGTCGGCGGCCGGCGCATCCGCTCCAGCTCCGAATACCGCTTGCCCTCCGGCGTCTTCAGCGTGGCCACCAGGTCCCCGGACAGCGCAGCATCCGCCCGCCGGACTTCCTTGGCAACCGTAGCGTGCAGCCGTTCCTCCGCCATCCTGCGGACCTCGGCGACCTGCCGGGCCAGCACGCTCACCCCGGGCAGCAGCACCCGGTTGCGGCGCAGCCAGCCCACCGAGTGATCGAACAGGGCCTTCGGCCCCTCGGCGTGCGCCGTCCACGCCCGCCCGTGCAGGAACGCCCGGAACTTCCGGCCCTGAGCGTGGTCCTCGTACAGTTGGTAGCTGTACGCCTCACGTATCTCCCACGCCTGCTCGTACGCCGTCATCTGCCGCTCGGTGTACCGCTTGATCTGAGAGGCATCCTCGATCTCCAGCTGTGCGGCCAGGTGCTCCACCACCGGCCACGGCACGACCAGGGGGTCCTCCAGGAACAGCCCGATGTACCTCACCGTGCACATCTGGAGAGCGAAGCCGAGGCGATTGTGGTCACCCCGTCGCTTCGCGATCAGCTTCCGGTCCTCGTCATCGAGGAAGAAGAACCGTGCCAGCTCAGGTCTCGTCGGCTCATCCGTGAACGCTCCGAACGCGGTGGCCTGCTCATCAGTCAAAAATTCCACGGGCATATCGCGGACGTAACCAGCCACGGCGAACGAACGTGGATCTTCCGCCGAACACCCCCGGCGAGCCGATCACGTGTGCTAGGCGACCAAGATCAAGTACTTAGCGCTAATGGCTGTTCGGTTGGTCCCCAAGGCCGGAGATCCCCGTGCGTTCAGGGAAACTGAAGGCCCTTCAGCGTGAACCCACGGGTCCACCGGTGTGCGTCATGCCTATGCATCCGTGGGTTCGCGTGAAACACGAGGATGCTGTGCGATCCAAAGGGCTTCGGCGGTGACGTCGGCCTGGACGTCCAGGGGTCATGACGGCCGCCCGCCGAACTGCCAGTTGTGCACCTCAATGTCGGCGTACCGGTCCGGGGTCAGGATGGCGCGTGCCGTGTCCGGGTCCGGCGCCCGGACCAACGCAGCCGTGCCCAGCCAGGTTGCGCCGTTGTCGGACAGCAGTGGCCCGTAGGCGATCAGCTCGTCCCGGTCGGGCGGCACCGCGAGGTCGGCGGCCTGCCCCGTGCCGAGGCCGACCACCAGGTAGCGGTTGCCGCCGGTCCGACCGCCGGGGAAGTCCCACATGGTGCGCCCCAGAGTGTTGCGCCACCGTCGCAGCAGCACGTCCCGGTAGACGCCGGCTTGGTAGCCGGGCTCCTCGAAGGCGAACGCGCGGGCGGCGACGGGATCGGGCAGGTCCACGATGTGCACGCTTCCGGTGGGTGTGTCGCCGTCGTCGGCGAGGGTCGGGCCCCGGGCGATCATCTCTTTCGCGTACTGGTCCATATATGACCAATGCTCTTCCAACAGCTCGTAGCGTAGCGGCAGGGAGCCGGGCCGGTCGCGGTGGTAACAGAGGAACTCCATGCCCAAGGATCTCTTCACGGAGGTGACCAGGTCGAGCGGGTTTCACTGCGGTGGCTGCTCGGCGGCCTGTTCCAGAAGGGCCCGTGCGGAGTCCGCGTAGCGGATCGCGGTCTTGTCGGCCATGCCGAAGACCTCGGCGAGGTGGAGCGCGTCGGGACCGTGGACGAGGGCTTCTTCGAGTTGACGGTCGATGCGGAGCCGTTCCAGCGTCGCATCCTGCCCGCGCATCGCGGCGCTGATCCAATGGTTGCTGGCGCGACTGGTCTTGGTAGCGGTCTGGTTGTTGATCAGCAGGTGAAGGTTCGCGGTGTTCGGCCACCGGCTCCGCCGGTGCTCCAGCCAGTCCAGCAGCAGTTTCATGGTGAGGTCGTCGAGCGGGCGGACGCGGCCGGCGATGGTCAGCCGGCGGTTGCCGATGTCGAGGTCGTCGAGCATGAGGGTGCCTATCTGGGCGACCCGGGCAGCGTGAACCGCGGCGAGGGCGAGGATCAGGCGCGCGGCGGGAGTGGCGGCGGCTGCGACGGAGCGATCGATCTGGCTGGGCGCGAGCGGCTGGAGCACGCTGTACTCGTTCTGGCCGACCTTGATGCCACCGGTGGGGTTGCGGAAGATCAGGCCGGACCGCTTGGCCCAGGTGAACAGCGAGCGCAGGGCGCCGAGTTGGTCCCGGCGGTGGTGGCCGTGCAAGGTCTTGAGGTGGGTGAGGACGTCCTCGCGGGTCACCTCCCGCAGATGGTCGTAGCGGTCCGACCAGCCCAGCAGTGCCGGGCGGGCCCCGTTGAGGTAGAGCCAGACCGTGCTCTGTTGCCGGGGCAGGCTGCGGGGGCCGCCGTCATGCAGAACCCGGATCCAGCGCTCGGCCTCCGCCGCGATGCCGGGGGCGAGGCCATCCAGGCGCTCGGCGAGCCAGCGTTCGAAGGAAGGCTCGCTGTCGTCCAGGAAGATCCCCATCTCCTCAAGGACCGTGGCCGTGTGTCCGAACCTCAGATCGAGGGCCCTGAGCGGGGTGAAAATCTCGCTGTAACGGATGACGTCACCCTCGACGTACTCGGTGAGCACGATGGCCAGGCCGCGGTTGACGGCAATGCGGATGCCGCGTTTCCAGCCCCGCGCCTCGGCGAGTTGGTAGGCGAGGTACTTCGCCCAGGCCAGCCACGGGCTGGTCAGATCGGCGGCGGCCGGGTCGAGCCGGCCGTAATCACGCGGGACCTGCCCGAACAGCGGCAGTTGCCTCCAGCCGGGACTCGGGCGCCAGGCCGGCGCGGGTGGCGGTCCGCAGGCGGGAACCACAGGTCACACTGGGCCAGCTCGCCGGGCTGATACGCCGTCCGCGAGACCGGATCCGCCGGCAGATAGACCGGCCGCAGTTCCCGCACCCGCCGCTTCAGCACCGACAACGACCGTTCCCAGCCGATACGCTCGGCGATCACCGTGGCGGGCATCCGCGGGTACTGGGCCAGCAGCTCGCGGATCGCCGGCTCCACCGCGTCCACGATCGAGCCCCTCGGCGCCCGCCGGTACTTCGGCGGATCATCGCTGGCCACAGCCCGCCGCACGGTGTTCCGAGCGATCCCCAGATGCCGCGCGATCCCCTTGATCGACATGCCCTGCGCACGGTGGAGCCGCCGGATCTCAGCCCAGTCCTCCACACCGATCACCTCTTCCACCTGACTCCCATGGAGCCAGACTGATCACTTGATCACGGAAGGGGTCACTTTTCATCGACCGATAGGGGGTCACGGTTCACGGAACGGCGACACGAGTGCTGCTTGGATCCGCCCCAAGCGGGGAGCTGGTGCCGAACAGTGCCGCCCGCCAGATCGCTACTGGACCCAGCACGATGACCCCAAGACCCCAGGGCTTCGTTTTGACTGGCGCACCCTGGTCAGACCACAAGGCAGACGAGAGCCGCTTCGACGTCCGGTGAACGCCCAGGCGAGCGACCCAACCCCAGATACCGTTCGACGCCGAAGGTTAAAGAACAAGCTTACTGACCTTCAAAGCGGGGTGTCGTGGGGGCTGACAGTTGATGATCCCGGCGGTATGCCGTCTGTATGAGGTACGCGCAGGGTGGCGGGCTGAC